>JBCCRZ010000496.1:0-5068 GCA_039200855.1 Cyanobacteria bacterium P01_D01_bin.44
ACAAAGTTTTGCTTTCTACGGTGCTACCATCCATAGACCAAAAAGCATTTTTGCCGTTTTGATAGTTTCGCCAGACCAACTCTAGTTTTCCGTTGCCATTAAAGTCACCGACCCCCTCGATATCCCAGTTAGGATTGGTTACTGAGTCGATGGAGATTTTGCTGGCTACAGTGTCCTCATTCATAAACCAGATAGCATTTTTGCCGTTTTGATAGTTTCGCCAGATTAGATCATCGCTGCCATTGTTATCTAAATCCCCTACGGCTTCAATCTGCCAATCTAGGCTGATCACCTGATCGATCGAGGTGGTGCTCTCTAACGTGCCCCCATTCATAAACCAGATGACATTGAGACCATTTTGATAGTTACGCCAAACAATCTCTGAGTTACCATCTGTGTTAAAGTCTCCCACCCCCTCAATCTGCCAATTGGGGTTATCCACTGTATTGATCAGGAGTTTGCTATTTACAGTGGCCCCATCCATATACCAAAGAGCGTTCTTGCCGGTTGTAGTATTACGCCAGACTAAATCTGCTCTTTGGTCATTGTTAAAGTCAGGTTGAGCCGGGAAATCTACCGGACTGTTTCCGTCCTCAAGTTCAACACTGATTTTACCTAGGGTAAAGTCGGCATAGCCCTGGTCGGTGTTGTCCCCAAAAAAGACAAAATTTGGCGTTTCGTAGGGGTTAACGTTGCTAGGAAAAGGCGGATCACTGTTGGTTGGGTCAAAGCTATAGTCTCGTAGTTCCCCTTGGAGAAGTAATGTATTGTTTGCTTTGAGTTGGTAGCCGTTATCCAAAAATGTCAGGCTATACTGATTGTCATTTTTAATTTCCAGGGAGGCTGAGCTGTCTTCTCCTGCGGTGTTTGCCGCATTGAGGTTGGCATTTTGGGCAAAGACGCGATCGCTATTGGTCCCCTCCTCTTTAAAGCCAATCTCGATCCCTTTGGTGCGATCATCGCTGATTACAATCAGGCTAAAGCCAGCTCGATTTGCGTCGCTATCTTCTTCATTGATCTTTAAATCAAAGGTTAGGGTAAACCCTTTGTTAGCATCGAGCACCGGGAACTGCGTGTTAACTGGTGTCAGTTCTATATCTTCCAAAAACGAATCAATGTCGAAAGTTAGAGGGTTGATGCTGCTTAAGTCATCGAAATCGATGTCAATGCTGTGATTGGTAAACCCGGCATACCCCTCTTTGGCACTAGCCGAAAAGATATTCCCAGTTTCATTTTTAATGACACGACCTGAGGCGAAGTATGTTAGAGCCTCATACCCTTCCAGGCCGTTGAAAAAGGTGCCATTGGTGTCTAAGTTGATACCATCTGTACTAGGTGATTGTGGAAATTCTGGAATCTCAAAAACATCGGTATTGGTGAGCTCAGCTGGCGGGAACGGCACTGTAAAAAGTGGCGAGAGCGGCAGTTGGCCATAGGTTAAGTAACCCAGTGCAGTCGGATCTGGGTTAGTAATCGGGTCATACAGAATTGTCGTAGCCATAGGCTTGATAACCTCATCGAGTAACGATTTGAGTACACCCACAAGGAATCTCAAAGAGTACCTGTTGGATCAGGGACTCTTTGTCAGCATCCCCATTTAACGGCATTGATCCCAGTCCACTTCTACGTCCCAGTCCATAATTCACCAAATAGGTTCCATACATAAAGGTGAAGTAAGGTCGGGTGGATGGCTCTAATCGGTGTGGGTTCGAACTGACAATTCAGCGCTGGCGCGATCGCAGGGCTGAGCCTAAAAAAGGGCCGCACTATCAGTGCGGCCCGATTACCTACTGCCAATGACTCAGGGTTAAACCTGTTTGACGTTAGGCTTGTACGGTCGTTTTTTCGTCAGAGACCGCAACTAGTGCAGTCTCTGTTTCCATCTCGCTGAGGATTTCCTCAGACAGGGCCGGAATAGAATCATCTCCGGTGATCAAGCGGGCACCCCGCTGGCGGGTAAAGTAGTTTAGCCCCCACTGCAGCATTACCATGAGTTTGCTGTCAAACTCAATCAAGTAGTAAATGTGGATAAAGATCCACATAAACCAGGCGGGGAAACCAGAGAGTTTCGCAAAGTTTAGATTAGCAACCGCTTCATTGCGGCCAATCACCGCCATACTGCCGTTGTCTTTGTACTTAAACTGATCGGTTTCCTGATTGACCAGACGCCGCTTCAGCCGCTTTGCTAGATAGTTACCCATCTGCATCGCCACGGCGGCTGTCCCCGGGAGGGGCTTTTCATCCTGGTGAGCAAAGTGGGCCAGGTCACCTGCGATGAACATGTTCGGATAGCCCGGTACGCTCAGATCAGGCTCCACAATTACCCGACCAATGCGATCTAGCTCAGCGCCGGTGCTTTCGGCAATAGCTTTGCCCAGAGGTGACGCCTTGATGCCCGCCGCCCAAAGAACTGTGCAAGCCTGCATGGTGGTAGTGCTGTCGCCGCTCTTAATGCTGACCGTGTCGCCATCAATATTAGTTACCAAAGATTTAGTGCGAACCTCTACGCCAAGCTTTTCGAGTGACTTCTTGGCTTCAGCAGATAGCTCAGAGGGGTAAGGCGGTAGCACCCGATCCATCCCTTCGAGTAAGAGGATTTTGGTTTCGCGGGGGTCGATATCCCGGAAATCGTCTTTGATCGTTTCGTAGGCCAACTCAGCCAGGGCCCCGGCTAGCTCTACGCCAGTAGGGCCACCGCCCACCACCATAAAGGTGAGTAATGCCTGACGACGTTCAGGGTCGGTTTCCTTTTCAGCGGCTTCAAACGCCAGAAAAATACGACGACGGACCTCAAGGGCATCTTCGATAGTCTTCATGCCAGGGGCAATGTCAGACCAATGGTCGTTGCCAAAGTAGTGGTGGCTAGAGCCCGTTGCCACAATCAAGCTGTCAAAGGAAATCACCTCGTCACGCTTGAGACGGACCTGCTGACGCTTGGGATCGATTTCGACCACCTCGCCCATGATCACCTTGACATTTTTCTGGTTACTGAGGACTGAGCGCAGGGGCGAAGAAATATCGCCCGCCGAGAGTCCGCCGGTTGCCACCTGATATAAAAGCGGCTGGAACAAGTGGAAGTTACGCTTGTCGATCAGCGTCACCTTTACAGAGGCTCGACCCAGAGCCTTAGCGGCATAGAGGCCACCGAAACCGCCCCCCACGATGACCACGTGATGAAGCTGCGCTTGCTTTGCTGCCGTTGGTGCCGAAGCAGGTCGGCCTTGAAGGACTGCTGTCATGACGTGTAACCAATTATTAAGTACCTTTGGACAAATCTTATCGCTCACACCCCTGGGTTGAAAGGCCTAAGTCAGCTATTTACGAAAAATTGTCGATGAATTATGTATCTCCAAGGCCAGGGTAAACCCCCAGAATTCACTCATTTAGCTAGAAAGTGAGCCCTAAGCCAGAGCCCTGGCACAATTGATTTGATCTAGTAAAGGCTCAATTTTGTCAAGAAATCGATAAAGCTGACTTTAACCAAACATTACAAAAATCACAGTGTGGTCCCTTATTTTATATAGATTTATGTAGAACGTAAATGTTTCCGAATAGTCTTTAGCGTAGGGAATTGCTACAGCTTGCCCGTAATCGGTGGCGAAATATCAGGGTTGGACTATCTGTGATGGACTACCGGGGGTGGACTATCACGGGCATGGGCAAAATCGTGAATTTTCTAGGTTTTCTTGGTTTGTTCCAGGGGTTTGGTTGATAAATTTATTAAGCTGGGTTGAATGTCTTCAGCTGGGTTGAATTTCTGGAAATAAGGCTATGGCGCTGATTGTCCAAAAGTATGGTGGAACTTCGGTCGGAACCGTTGAGCGTATACAGGCAGTGGCTGAAAGGGTCTGTAAAACGGTTGCTGCCGGTAACGCGGTAGTCGTGGTGGTCTCTGCCATGGGGAAGACCACTGATGGCTTGGTAAAGCTGGCCAACGAAATTTCGAGCCGACCCAGCCGCCGAGAAATGGACATGCTGCTGTCAACGGGCGAGCAGGTATCAATTGCCTTGCTAAGTATGGCTCTGCAGGAGAGTGGGCAGGCTGCCATTTCCCTGACTGGCGCGCAGGTGGGCATTGTCACTGAAGCTCGCCATGCCCACGCCCGGATTTTGCAAATCAAGACCGAGCGGGTCAAGCGCCACCTCGCAGAGGGACAGGTGGTCGTGGTAGCCGGCTTTCAGGGCATTAGCGAAACGTCTGATTTAGAAATCACCACGTTGGGGCGGGGGGGCTCTGACACCTCAGCGGTGGCCCTGGCGGCGTCACTGCAGGCTGACTTTTGTGAGATTTATACGGATGTGCCCGGCATTTTAACCACTGACCCCCGACTGGTGCCCGAGGCCCAGCTAATGAGCGAGATTACCTGCGATGAAATGCTGGAGCTGGCCAGTTTGGGGGCCAGTGTGCTGCACCCACGGGCGGTGGAGATTGCCCGCAACTATGGCATTACCTTGGTGGTTCGCTCGAGCTGGAGCGATCAGCCCGGGACTCGGGTGACCTCTCCGGTGCCCCAGCCTCGACCGCTGGAAGGACTCGAAATTGCCCATCCGGTGGATGCTGTCGAGTTTGATACTGACCAGGCTAAGGTGGCACTATTGCGGGTGCCCGATCGCCCTGGGGTGGCAGCTCAGCTATTTGGTGAGATTGCTCAGCAAGGCTTAAATGTGGACTTGATTATTCAGTCGATTCACGAGGGCAATACCAACGATATTGCTTTTACCGTCGAGAAGGGGCTGCTCAATCGTGCCGAGGCGGTGGCTGAGGCAATCGCACCGGCCTTGAGGGGATCCGCCAGTGCAGCCATGGATGCGGCTGAGGTGATGGTCGATCGGCAGATTGCCAAAGTGGGCATCGCTGGGGCTGGCATGATTGGCCGACCGGGGGTCGCCGCCCAGTTATTTTCGACCCTGGCCCAGGCTGGGGTGAATATTCAAATGATCTCGACGTCTGAGGTCAAGGTGAGCTGCACCATTAACCAGGCTGATTGCGATCGCGCCATCTCTGCCCTGTGTCAAACCTTTGAGGTGAGTAGCTCCCCCGCTCGTCTAGATGGGGCTGCCTGGACGG
>JBCCRZ010000497.1:0-5064 GCA_039200855.1 Cyanobacteria bacterium P01_D01_bin.44
AGTTAAGAGAATTAGGGGTTGATCCGGATCAGGTGTAATTTGCCCCGATGTTTTATGCGTGCGATCGCACTCCAAACCCGCCCCACAGGACAAACCCTCAACCCCGCCGCCGTCATTACCCTCCATCTGCTCGACCAGTCACCGGGGGCAGTGTGTGTCAGCGGCGTTACCCTCTATTTTGTAGATCCATCTGAATTTCCCAGACCATAAGCGTTTCTTGGTATTCTCTTAACCTGAAAATATTATTATTGAACGAATAAAAAGCGTGCGCTACCCGAGATTAGGCTGTTTACTTTAAATGCTAAGAACGCGTGGTTGATTTTTCTGTTGTTGTCTGTACCTATAACGGTGAGTCCCGTTTACCAACAGTCCTAGAGGCATTGCAAACTAACCAGTCAGTGCTTACGCTATCACAACATTCCCCCCATACCTTTACCTGGGAAGTCCTCATCATTGACAACAATAGTCAGGACAACACCGCTTGTGTTGTCAAACAGTACCAGCAAACCTGGCCTGACGGCGTTGAGCTACGCTATGTCTTTGAGCCCAAGCAGGGGTTGGCCTATGCCAGACGCCGTGCAGTTAGGATGGCCCAGGCTGATTGGATAGGCTTTTTAGATGACGATACGATCCCCGCCACTGACTGGGTGAGTGCTGCCTATCAATTTGCCCAGCAGCATCCAGACGTAGGCGCTTATGGCAGTGAAGTGCAGGGTGATTATGAGAGTCCACCCCCGCCTGGGTTCTCACGCATTGCCAGCTGTCTGGCTGTGATTCAGCGGGGCGATCGCCCCTTTCAATATGCCTGCCGTCGGGGGGTGCTCCCAGCTGGGGCAGGCATGGTCATCCGGCGACAAGCCTGGTTGTTACACGTCCCCAACGTGCCAAAATTAACCGGCGTTTGCGCAAACTCACTCCAGGCCAAGGGAGAAGATGTCGAAACCCTCTCCTACATCCGTCAAGGCGGCTGGCCGATTTGGCACAACCCCCACATGCGGCTGTTTCACCAAATCTCAAAAGCCCGCCTGGAGCGCACCTATCTGTTGCAACTATTCCAAGGGATTGGGTTGAGCCGCTATCCCCTGAGAATGGTCCGCTATCGCCGATGGCAGCGCCCGGCCATGACCCTGCTCTATGCCTTCAGCGATCTGCGTAAGCTCGGGCTGCACCTGTTAAAAACACAACAGATTTTCCGGCTAGATACAATCACCGCCTGTGAACGAAGGCTATTAATCAGTAGCTTGCTCAGCCCAATTTATCACAGCCATTCGGCTAATCCCCTGGCGAAACCCGCCTCCTTTCCTTCCTCCTATCCCCCTGCCTCCCCTGCTCCCTGTGCCTCCCCACTCCCCCATGCCTGATGGCACCCCACCGATCACCTTCTACATTCCCCCAGCATTCTGGCCCCAAGACCTTCCCACAGATGCAGATCAAAACTGGCCCGGTTTTGGCTTGGGCATCTACACCTGGACAATTCAAACAGCCCTGCGACTGCGGGCAAGCGGGTTTCCCTGCCAGCTGAGCCATCAACTGCCAGCAACAGGGATTGTTTTATTTCACAGCAACGCCCTCCGAGCTGGCTCGATCAGACCTACCCCCCAGCGATTGCTAATTTGCATAAAAGCCGAAGCCACCCCCTACCCCTACGCACCGCTGCATATTGTCCAAAATCCCAAAGAAGCCAGATCGGGTCAGCATTACTTTATGCCCCACTGGCCACAGCCGGGGTTGCTGGGTCGCGATCGCAACCGGCGCGATCGATTTGAAAACATTGCCTTTTTTGGTCACCGTAATAGCCTGGCAGCTGAGTTACAAACCCAACGGTGGCACGCTCAGCTAGCCGACATGGGGCTAACCTGGCAACCCATTGTCAATACAAACGCCTGGCATGAGTATGCCCACCTCAATAACCGCTGGCATGACTATCGTCAGATAGATGCAGTGGTTGCGATTCGTAGCTTTGATCGCCGACGCTATGACCATAAACCCGCGACCAAGCTATACAACGCCTGGCTGGCAGAGGTGCCTGCTATTTTAGGCCCAGAGTCAGCCTACCGAGCAACCGGGCACAGCGGCCAGGATTATCTTGAAGCCGACTCATCAGCAAACTTATTTAAATATTTAAAGCAACTCCAAGAAAACACAAAGTTGCGAGAAGCTTTGATAAATGAGGGCATTTTTCGGGCTAAATTGTATCAACCACAACACATTTACCAAAAATGGCGTGATTTTCTAGAAAAAGTTGCTGTTCCTGCTTACGAACAATGGTGCACCCGACCCCACCTGAGAGGCTCGCAGCTGACTCGGGCCTGGATACACAGCTATCGCGTTAAAGCTAGAAACCGGCTAATACAGCGGAGCAAATAGGGGGCATCTATATGTGTGGCTACCGCTGTGGTCTATGTGCGTCCAGAGCTGTGGTCTAAGCGTGGTCTAAGCTTTGCAGTGACTTTGTTGTAAATCTATAAAGTAAATCTATAAAAATCAGCCTGGATTGATGAATGATGACTTGAAAGACTTATACACCCATTCGTCATCAATTGTCAGCGTGCCGACGTATCTACCCCCTCGGCAGTACCCATGTACGACCGTAATTGTGTTCCTATGAAGCTGTTTTATTACCAGCGTCGCGATCTCATGCCCAACTTTGGCGACGCACTCAATACTTGGCTATGGCCAAAGCTGATGCCCGGCAGTTTTGATGACGACGACTCAACCCTCTTTGTCGGGACCGGTACCTTGCTCAACAGTCTTTTGGCAGAGCGTACAAAAGCAGCCCAGCGACTGATTATTTTTAGCACCGGAGCGGGTTACGAGCAGCCCATCCAGCAAATTCCCCAACATTGGCAAATTGCCTGTGTGCGAGGACCCCTGTCCGCCGCAGTGCTCGCACTGCCCGAGAAAACGGCCATTGCTGACGGCGGCATTTTAGTCAATCGATGCTTTACGCCCACTGGCGACAAGACCTCTGACTACGGGTTTATGCCCCACATTCACCATGCCAACTATACTGCCATCGACTGGAAACAGATTTGCGAACCTCTGGGGATTCGTTACATCGATCCGCGCGGGCCAGTCGAGCAGGTTTTAGAGGCTATCGGGCAAGTCAAAGTCTTGCTGGCCGAAGCGATGCACGGTGCCATTGTGGCCGATGCTCTGCGAGTGCCCTGGATACCGATTGTCACCAGCCCTCGCATTTTGCGATTTAAGTGGCAAGACTGGTGTGCCTCGATGGATCTCACCTATCGCCCCCAGGTGCTGCCACCGCTGGCGGGCTACCCGCGCTACGGTCGTGGGGTCCGCTCAGGGCTTCGCTCAGCCGCACATTGGCAAGATTGCTGGCAACAATCTCCTTTACTGTCGAGCCGCCATAGCCCAAAAATCTCGCAGCGTCTCGAGAAGATCATGGCACAAGGTAAGACCTACCTGAGCAAAGACGCCGTATTAGAGCAGCGGTTAGAGCAACTAGAAGACGCTTTATTAAGGCTGTCTTCAAGGTTCTAAGCTTTAACTTCAGCCAATTAAACTGTTGGAAGATATCCCCTTTCAGGGGTTAGGGTATATAGGGAATGCGAACTGGGTTTCAATCCGTGCGTTTTATCTATCTGCTTGCGATCGCACCCTTCCTCTATCTGGGCATACCCGCCTGTAGCCGCCCCGCCCCGCCGGCCTCAGCGACTACCCCTGGGCCACCGCCGCTGATTGAGGCAACCCTGGCCGGTGATCTAGACAGTGTGCGATCGCACCTGCAAACCGGCATTGACCCCAATCTTGTTTACCACACCAATACTGCCCTGACCTATGCCGCCCGCGACGGCTTTACCGAGATTGCCCAGGCGCTGATTGACGCCGGGGCTGATGTCAACTGGATTGATAGCGAAGGGGTGACGCCCCTGATTTTGGCGGCCTTTAAGGGCCATAGTGAGTTAGCCCAACTTTTACTCGAGCATGGAGCCGATCCCACGGTCAAAGACCAGTGGGATCGGACGGCTCTTGACTATGCGCTGAGGCGTGGTGAAGCGGACCCCATCGTTCATCTATTGCAGATCTCGAGATAGATTAATTCGGCGATTTTGACCCCTGATTTCAAACGTGATTACGGCACCGCTGTGCCATCCTCTGAGTCCTCAGAAGCTGTCCTATAAAACTTTTGACTTTAAGAGGCTTTTCCGAATCTGGCAAACTTAACCCTGGTTAAGGCATCTCTGGAAGAAATCTTGTATGCTCTTCCCAAAAGTTCTCTCTTTAGGTTCTAGAACCGACCGATCGACCCTCCCTGCCGACTCAACTCGTCGATATACTTTAATCACTCTATTGGAGATAGTGTTCATGGCAATCACGAAAGGCGCTCATCATATTGGACTTACCGTTCCAGATTTACCAGCAGCGCGTGATTTCTTTGTAGATACGTTTGGCTTTAAGCAAGTGGGTGAAGTCCCCGATTATCCAGCCCACTTTCTCTCGGATGGCACACTCTTATTGACCCTCTGGCGAGCAGCCGAACCAGCCAAGGCGACACCCTTTGATCGCAAAAATGTGATTGGCCTTCATCACTTTGCCCTAACCGTTGATAGTTTAGAAACCCTCCAATCTCTCCATCAAACCTTGATTAACACAGCCGGGGTCGAGATTGAGTTCCCCCCTGAACCGCTAGGTGATGGCCCCACCCAGCACATGATGTTCTATATTCCGGGCGGTATTCGCATGGAGCTAATCGCTCCGGCCCCCTGAGGCATGAAGGTGTAATCCTTCGTCGCTGGGACTATCATCACAATAATTTGTAAAATTCTTTAAAAAATATGAGATACGCTCAAATTGAGCTTTGATCAACCTGGAGGCTACCGTGGCTGATGCAGGCTGGAATCGAATTGAATCTCCCTTTCATCAGGGGGAAAAAGATGCGCAAACCCGTTTGGGTATCCGAGAAAAAGTTGAATCCATTGGGCGACGGTTCATTCGGGATTACATGCCCGATCAACACCGTGAATTTTACAAAAGCTTGCCCTTTTTGTTGATCGGCACCACTGATCAGCAAGGATGGCCCTGGGCTTCAATTGTGGTGGC
>JBCCRZ010000498.1:0-5060 GCA_039200855.1 Cyanobacteria bacterium P01_D01_bin.44
ACCCATTTATTGAGCGTCGAAAGAGAGCGACGGTAGACGCTTAGACAATGTATTGACACTAAATGCTAAGTCGTTGTGGAGTTTTTGTCGCTTCCTCCATTTTACTGTTCCCGAGGGGGGACGCAATTCCCCACCAGAGCGATCTTAGGGACAGACGGTTTAGCCTCCATATCGTTCTCAATAAGTTGCCTCACGTTTAGGCAACATATAGGGGTTGTTGTATGCACTAGTCAGAAACGTTTTGAAAAGTCGGAATCGTAATTGTAAATTGTGTACCTTGCGGCGCGACAGATTGGCATGTGAGTAAGCCGTTATGTTTTTCCGTAACAATTTCATGGCTAATCGACATGCCCAGACCGGTTCCTTTACCAACAGCTTTTGTTGTAAAGAAGGGATCAAAGATTTTTTCTTTTAGGGCCTCTGGTATACCAGGTCCATTGTCAAAGATGTGAATGCTAACTTTGGCATCCCTTACAAGCTCTGTTTGTACTCGAATCTCAGGCTGCCAGTCATCGCTATGAGGCTTGTCGGTTTCTTCTTCCAGGGCATCGATAGCGTTACTCAAAATATTCATAAAGACCTGATTGAGTTGGCCTGGGTAGCACTTAACCTTAGGCAAGTTGCTATAGTCTTTGACCACTGAGATGATAGGGCGATTTGATTGCCCCTTGAGGCGACTGTTGAGAATCAGCAACGTACTGTCAATGCCCTCGTGGATGTCAACGTCTTTGACCTCGGCCTCGTCTAGCCGTGAGAAAATCCGTAAGCTCAAAACGATATTACGAATACGATCTGTCCCGACCTGCATTGAACTCAGCAGTTTGGGCAAGTCTTCGGATAGAAAATCAACATCAATGGCGTCCATCTCCTCCTGAATCTCAGGGTCAGGGTCAGGGTAGTGACGCTTGTATAGGCCAAAGAGACTGAGTAAATCGTGGGTATACTCGCTGGCGTGGGCAATATTTCCGTGGATGAAATTAACCGGATTGTTAATTTCGTGGGCAATACCAGCCACGAGTTGTCCAAGCGCCGATAGCTTTTCTTGCTGGATCAACTTAACCTGGGTTTGCTGTAGCTCTTGCAATGCCTTTGAGAGATCTTGGGTGCGGTCTTTGACCCGCTGCTCTAGCTGCAGATTAAAATTTTCTAGGGCATCGTTGGCCTCTAATAACTTTGCCTCGACCTGCTCTCGTCGATCAATTTCTGACTTCAGCAGTTGATTCTGCAGCAGCAACGTTCTGGCCAGGTTTTGCAGCTTGAGATGCACCCTTACTCGCGCCAGCACTTCTTCATGCTGAAAGGGCTTGGTGATATAGTCAACGGCTCCCAGCGATAGCCCTTTAACCTTGTTCTCGGTATCCGATAGTGCAGTCATAAAGATGACTGGGATATCGTAGGTTTCCGGATTTTCTTTGAGTCGATGGCAGGTTTCAAAGCCGTTGATGCCGGGCATCATTACATCCAATAAAATCAGCTCGGGGCGATGATAGTTTACCTGCTCTAAGGCACTCTCACCGTCAATTGCAACGGCAACCTGAAACCCTTCTTGAATCAAAGATTCAGACAGGACTTCTAAATTCGTCGGATTATCGTCAACGATTAAAATACCTTGGGGTTCTGTGGCTGAGAGCATTTTAACTATACCTAACCTAAAAAATATGGATGTTGCTGGGTTTGATATTGAACAGGAAAATCATGTCTTGATAACGCTCCGGCCCTGAGCGCTTAAATGGACTGGCTTACTCAGTCTTGAGATATTGTTCTAAAAACTCACGCATCTGTTTAAGCTTGAATCCCCTCGCCAGGGTTAACAGGGGTTGAATAAAGGCGGTGTACTGACTATCTTCAGTTTGGATGCGTTCAGCTTCTTTGACTAAATCATTGACCAGCCCCCGAATGGTCAAGTTATGCAGATGCTCTAGCACTGCTTTAGGGGGCAACACAAGGACTGTTTCAACAGCGGCATTTGCCTCCAGGGGATTGGACGTTGCTTCGGCAACTGCCTCATATCGCCACTCGAGATTGAGCAGCGTTTTTAGAGCACTGAGCAAACTCTCTGCTTGAATAGGCTTTGGCAAAAACTCATTGGCACCTGCTTCAAAGCTTTCGTGACGATCGGACTCAAATACACTGGCTGACGACACAATCACGGGTGTATTTTGTAGATCAGAGTCGCTTAGCTGCCGCAGGTCTGCGAGCATTTCATACCCATCCTGTATTGGCATGGCAACGTCAGAAATGATCAGGTCAGGGCGATGCTCGATGGTTTTTTCTAGGCCTTCTTTACCGTTTTCGGCCTCAAGAATTTTAAACCCAAGTGGTTCTAGCAGGTTGACCAGCACCGAGCGATTTTCCCACCGATCGTCTACGGCTAGGAGGGTAAGCAGCTGACCTTCATATCCAATAATGGTACCCTTGCGAGAGATGACTGACGTGTCTACCCAGTCATCGGCAGCGGAGAGTTCGACATCAAACCAAAAGAGACTGCCCTGGTTGGGTTGGCTTTGCACCTCTAAGGTGCTATCCATCATTGTGATGATATTGTGGGTGATGGCCAGGCCTAAACCGGTGCCTTCGGCTTGCTTTTGGACGTTGCCCACCTGCTCAAAGGGCAGAAAGATCCGTTGCATTTGCGCTTCGGTCATACCGACGCCCGTATCAGTAACCTGAAATCGCATGCGGTAAAGCTGGGGACCACTGGCGGACTCAATCGGTTGGACTTTGACAATAAACTTGACCGAGCCCTCGTCAGTAAATTTAATTGCGTTGCTCAACAGGTTTATGAGGACCTGGCGCAGGCGTTTTTCATCGGCGCGAATGCCCACCGGTAGCGAACCGTCAGTTTCGTAGGCAAACTCAATTCCTTTTTGTTCGGCTTTAATCCGACAGATTTCGGCGACTCCTTGCAAAAAGGACGGCAGGTGGAACTCGGTGGGGTGCAGCTCCATCTTTTGGGCTTCGATTTTGGAAAGGTCCAGAATGTCGTTGATCAGGGTGAGCAAATGGGAGCCACACTGGTTGATAATGCCGATGCCTTTTTTCTCTTTTGAGGTCAAGGTGCCGGAACGTTGCAAAATTTGAGCGTAGCCCAGAATGCCGTTGAGGGGGGTGCGCAGTTCGTGGCTCATATTCGCCAGAAACTCGCTTTTGGCCCGGTTTGCGGCATCGGCAGCATCCTTAGCCGTATTGAGTTCGGAGGTGCGTTCGGCGACCCGCTGCTCTAGGATTTCAAAAGAGCTTTGCAGCTGGTGGACCATGCCCTTAAAGGCACTGGCCAGGCGGCCCAACTCATCTTGGCGCTGATCGTCTAGCTGCACCTTAAAGTTGCCCTGGGAAACCTGATCGGTGGCTTTGATTAGCTCATTTAGCGGCTGGGCTACTTTTTTGTGCATCACTGAGAACAGCAGCAGCACCTCGATTGCCAGGGCAATGAAGCCCGCCATGAGGACAAACTGGGCGCTATCAAAGGCAAAGCCAGACAGTAGTGATTTAGGATATACGGTCACAAAGTACCAGTCAGGGCCTTGAAGTCTAGAAATGGCCAGATACTCGTTAGTCTTGCCGTTATAGATAACTGTTTGATCATTCTCAGCAGCCTTTTTCACCAGGCTAAAGGTGTGCTGGAGAGCTTCATCTCCCGACTCTGAGACATTAAAATAGCCAAATTCTTCTTTAATATCATCCATTAACTCGGGATGGGCAATAAGGCGGCCATCGTCCCTAAAGATAATGTTGTGGGTGCCTTCTAGGCTATCGTTAAGGGTTCTTTCTACCAGGCTATTTAAGAGAATGTCGTTGCCGATGGTGATCAGGTGCTCACCTTGATAATCAACGGGGGTGGCGACACTCAATAAAAACTGGCCTGAGCCAACATCATAGTAAGAGCCTGTCCAGGCGGTTTCTCGGTCAGGATTATTGGTCGTATCGGCAATATAGACCCATTCTTCTTGGTTGAGGTCTACATCAGCGGAAATGTCTGATCCCCAGGCTTGCTCAGGCCAGTAAACCACAACTACATTATCGGGGGTTGAGACATAGAGGTCAGGAAAGCGATTGTTCCACGCTGGTCCATAGTCAAGTAGCATTTCGTAGGAGAGAGTGGTTAAGCGACGCAGCTCTGCATCAACTTTTTGGGTGGTCTCCCGACCGATAATACCCGTCATCCAGAGGTTGTTGGCAGTATTGCCAGTAATACTGGCGACTGGATCTGAAAACAGCTCGGGACGAATCCTCAGGGTGTTGTCGTCTGATGCAAAGAAGAGGGCGTCAAATTCGATTTGAGGGTCTTGACCTGCGGTTGCTTCAAATCGCTGCAAAAAGTCTTTTTGAAAGATTTGATGATTGTCTTCGGCTAGCAAGAACAGGTCGCTCTCCTTGCGAGCGCGCTCGACGATATACTTTTTGAGTTGTTCTTTGACCTGGGTCTCTAGATTAGACATCAGGTGAAGATAGCTGATCAAGGCAGAGACACCAATGACACCCACAATCCGCACGGTCATGGTCAACAGGGTTTCGCGGGCGAGCGACCCCTTGGCCGGTTGATCTAGCGTGTCTTTTTGGAATAAACCTTTGATTGATTTGAGCAGCATGGGCTCTTACCTTTTGTCTAAATAGAATTCATCTTTGAATAATGTGCCCGTTGCAATAAAGTCAATATCTTACAAATCATCCCAAAATCCTGCGAAATAAGGCATTAATCAGAAAATGTCCTTATTTGACGACGGGTGTTGGGTAATTCACGGAATTAGAGCTTTTTCGCGCAAAGCTTGAGATTGACTATACTTGCGAACTAAGAATTCAAACCCGGCTGCATTCTCGAGGACAGCAGAGTGAGAGCCCCCAGCCATGGGAGTTTGGGATTTGAGTCCCTGGAGCAGAAAGCGTCTAATCAATTGTTGTTGATGGACAATTCTAGCTTCTAGCTCATTGATGGGGCCTGGGCTAAAGGCCCCGCTGGCATAGCCTTTTTGGACGCCTTCTGTGAGCGTTAAATCCTCATCAAAGAGTTCGTCGTACCAGGTTTCTAACGCTGCCAGGGAGTCAGCGTCATCGTGCCCCGG
>JBCCRZ010000499.1:0-5045 GCA_039200855.1 Cyanobacteria bacterium P01_D01_bin.44
CAGGCCGAAGCGCTCTATCAAACGGCTATCAATATCTATCGCAACGCGTTTGGTGAGGGTCACCCCAACATTGCCGTGGGTCTGCTAAATCTGGGCAGTCTTTACCAGGCCCAGGGCCGCTATGCCGAGGCTGAGGCCCTTTTCAAGCAAGCTGTGGGCATCCAACAGGCCAGCTATGGCGATACCCACCCCGAGATTGTGCTCACCCTGGGCAGCCTGGGGCTGCTTTACCAAATCCAGGGGCGCTACGATCAGGCCGAAGCCTCCATGCAACAGGCCCTAGCGATGGCGACCCAAACCGTCGGGGAGCGCTCCCCATTGGCCGCAGGGATGCTCAATCGCCTGGCTGAGCTCTATCGACTGGCCGGGCGCTATGGTGAGGCAGAAACCAGCAGCCTCAAATCCCTGACCCTCTATGAGCAGCTGGTGGGCTCTCAGCACCCTGACTATTTAGGCGCGCTCAATAACCTGGCGCTGATTTACCTGGCCCAGGGGCGCTCCCAGGAGGCCGCCCCTCGCTTTGAGCAGGCGGTGACCACCCTCGAAACCGTCCTGGGGGCTGAGCACCCGACCGTGGCGCTGGCGCTTAACAATTGGGCCGAGCTTTACCGCAATCAGGGCAATTTTGAGGCGGCGGTGCCCCTCTATCGGCGGGCCCTCGAGATTCAAACCGCCGTCCTCAGCCCCAACCATCCCGACCGGGCGACAACTCTCAATAACCTGTCGCTGGTGGCTTATGCCAATGGGGAGCTGGCCTCGGCGATCGAGCTACAGCAGCAGGCCCTCGACATCTTTAAGGTAACTTTTGGGGAGGCCCACCCCACCGTCGGGTTACTCCTCAATAACCTGGCCGAGGCGTATCGCGCTCAGGGCGACGACAACACTGCGCTACCTTTGTTTGAGCAGGCGCTGGCGGTGCAACAAAAAGCGTTGTCGGCTAACCACCCTGAGATCGCGCTAACTTTGAATAACCTGGGACTGGTTTATACCAGCCAAAAAGACTATGCCCAGGCCGAACAAAACCTGCTACAGGCGTTGGAGATTGTCCGAAGCAGCCTGGGAGATAAACATCCCCACCTGATCCCCATTTTGGGTAACCTGGCCCTGCTCTATCAGCAGCAAAATCGTCAGCCAGAGGCCCTTCCCCTAATTCAACAAAATTTGGAGATTCAAGACTATAACCTGGATCTGATTCTCTCCACCGGCTCAGAGACCCAAAAAGCCGCCTATTTTAAAAGCCTGCCGTCCCTCAGCTCGACCCTTTCCTTCCATCTGCAATCCGCCGCCGACAGCCCCGAGGCGGCTCGGCTGGCCCTGCTAGCTACTTTACAGCGCAAAGGGCGGGTACTGGATGCGGTCACCGATGGGTTGCAGTCCCTGCGACAGCAGCTGGCCCCCGCCGACCAGACCCTGCTCGAAGACTGGGCCGAGCTGCGATCGCAGCTCGCCACCCTGGTCATCGGCGGCATTGGCAACCAGTCCCCCGATGCCTACCAGGCCCAAATTAAAACCCTGGAAGACCAATCCCAGGCCCTTGAGAAAACCCTGGGCGACCGCAGCGCCCAGTTTCGAACCGAAGCTCAGCCTGTCAGTCTAGACGCGATCCAGCCATTCATTCCAGCGGATGCAGCCCTGCTTGAGTTTGTCGTGTATCAGCCGTTTGCCCCCGATGGCTCCATCAACAATGCTTACGGCCCCCCACGCTATGCCGTCTATCTACTCAAACCCTCGGGGGAGGTAGTCTGGAGCGACCTGGGCGAAACCACTGCCATTGATGAACAAATTACGGCACTGCGCCGTGCCCTGCAAAACCGCGGCGGTCGCCTCCAGCCCCTTGCCCGCAATCTATACACCACCCTGCTGGCCCCCCTCGAAGCAGAGCTAGCGCAGATTGACCACCTGCTGATCTCCCCCGATGGCCAGCTCAACCTGATGCCCTTTGCCGCCTTGATCAACGGTGATCAATACCTGCTAGAAACCCACCAAATCACCTACCTCACCTCAGGGCGAGATCTGCTCAGACTCCAGCAGCCCCCTGCCCCCCGCCAGCCGCCCGTCCTCGTGGCCGACCCCAATTACGACACGGCAACCGATATGGCGACACCCCCCGACACCACCACTCGCGAGACCCCTAACGAACGCGCTGCCGACATGACCAATCTGCGCTTTGGCCCCCTTGAGGGCACCGCCGCCGAAGCGAAAGAAATTGCCACAAAGGTGAACGAACCGATTGTCTTAACCGGGGCCGAGGCCACCGAAAACCGGATCAAGCAGCTCCAGGGGCCTCGCATCTTACACATCGCGACCCACGGCTTTTTTTTGGCCGATAACGTCGCTGAGACCCCAGGCAGCGACAGTACCCCCTTTAGCAGTTGGGGCCCTCGACCCACCTCCGGACGCGGCACCCCAGCCACCCCTGGCCTGGGGGATCCGCTGCTGCGCTCAGGGCTGGCCCTGGCTGGCTTTAACGCCCGTCAAAGCGGCACAGAGGACGGTGTGCTCACGGCTCTGGAGGCAGCCAGCCTGGACCTGAGCGGCACCCAACTGGTGGTGCTCTCTGCCTGCGAAACCGGCGTAGGAGAAGCCAGGAACGGCGAAGGCGTGTATGGTTTGCGGCGGGCCTTTGTGATGGCGGGCGCTCAGACCCAGGTGCTGAGCCTCTGGCGGGTAGACGACATCGGCACCAAGGAGCTGATGGTGGGGTATTATCAGCGTTTAGAAGACAATCAGGGGCGCAGTGCCGCCCTGCGCGATGTTCAACTTGCCATGCTCAATAGCGACGAGTATTCCCATCCGTATTATTGGGCTGCGTTTATCCCCTCGGGTGATTGGCGATCGATGGATTAGACCGATTTTTAGAGATTATGAATATCCTTAAGAGGGGGAGATCCCTTGGCGATGAAAACGTCAAGGGAGATTTGTTGTGGGTGGGTTGTCATTGGAGGATGGGTTTATGTTTACGCTGTAACACCCCTTCTCCTTTCCCCCTTCCCCTTTCCCCCTTCCCCTTTCCCCCTTCCCCATGACCGAAAACCACCACTTTCTGCTCGATCTCACCGTCGTCCTCGGGGCCTCAGCCGTGGGCGGCTTTATTGCCAACAAACTGCGGCAGCCGGTATTGCTGGGCTATCTGCTGGTGGGTTTGTCGATTGGCCCCCTCGGGTTTCGGCTGGTCGAAGATGCTGAGCAAATTCGGGCCCTGGCGGAGTTAGGGGTGGCCTTTTTACTGTTTTCCTTGGGGGTCCAGTTCTCGCTGGCGGAGCTAAACCGGGTGAGAAACATGGCAATCCAGGGGAGTCTGCTGCAAATTGGCTTGACCACTGCGATTGTCGCCCTGGTGACGGGGGTGTTTGGCTGGGCGCAAACCATTCCTCAGGGGATCTTTTTAGGCGCGGTCTTATCGCTCTCCTCAACGGCGGTGGTGCTCAAAACCCTGACCGAACGGGGTGAAACCAACACCCGCCACGGTCAGATTATGCTCGCCATTTTGATCGCCCAGGATTTGGCCCTGGGCATTATGCTCGCCATCGTCCCGGCGCTTAATCAAGAAGGGGGCTTGCTCCTGGCCATTGGCAGTTCACTGCTGAAGGTGATCGGGTTTATTGGGTTTGCGATCGCATTCGGCTATTGGATTATTCCTCGACTGCTCCGGGCGGTGGCCCGCACCGAAAGTAACGAACTCTTTTTAGTCACTATCATAGCCCTGTGTTTAGGGATTGCATTAATTACTGCCCAGCTGGGGCTGTCGATTGAGATCGGAGCCTTTGTGGCGGGCTTAATGATCGCAGAGATTGACTATGCTGATCATGCCCTAGTGCGGCTGCTGCCCCTGCGAGACACCTTTGCCTGTTTATTTTTTGCCTCCATCGGCATGCTGATCGACCCGCAGGTTTTAGTCCAAAACGGGGTGATTATTTTGGAGCTGGTGACCCTGGTGATGCTGGGCAAAGCATTGATTGTATTACCGATTGTGCTGTCGTTTGGCTATTCCTTTAAGACGGCACTGCGCAGCAGCCTGGGCATCAATCAAATCGGAGAATTTTCGTTTGTCCTGGCCCTGGTCGGCCTGGAGAACAATCTGATCTCAGAAAAGATTTATCTTTTACTACTGGGCACCACCGCCATCACCCTGGCCTTTACGCCAATTTTATTTAACTGTGCGACCCCCCTGGGGGAATGGCTCTTGAAATTTCCCCAACTCAACCAACTCTTACAGCGCTGGGAATCACCCCAGCAGGTCTGGGTCGAAGATGAGCTCAAAAATCATGTAGTCGTTGCAGGCTATGGCCGCGTCGGCCAGGTGATCGTCAACATTTTGCAGCAGCAGGGCTATCCAGTCCTGGTGATTGAAAATAACGAAGCTGCCATCCAGTCTTTGCGGAGTCAGAAAATCCCTTACATCCTCGGTGATGCAGATTCGGAGCAAATTTTAGACAAGGCCCACCTGACGGCTGCTAAAGCGCTAGCCATCGCCCTGCCTGACCCGATCAGCACTCGCCTACTGCTCCAGCGCGCTTTGAGAATTTCTCCCCACCTGGATGTGATCGCCCGAGCCCATACGACCCGTGAGGTAGATAGCCTCAATCAACTCGGCGCACGGGAGGTGGTGCAGCCCGAGTTTGAAGCCGCCCTAGAACTTGGGGTGCATTTGTTGATAACGTTGGAGGAAAGTCGCGATCGCATCCAGGAAATTATGACCACAATTCGACAAGATCGGTATCTGAGCATTCGAGGAAGAGGAGAGTGAGTAGATTTTAGATTTTAGATTTTGGATTTTGGCGACGGACAGTTGAGCCATAATTTAGGAGAGAATGAGACATCAAGCCTGGGTGGCCAGCGCCTTGCGGTAAACGATCTTGTCGGCCCCCACTGCGTAGAAATCGCGGATTCGGGCTTCTTCCTCATAACCACACTTGTGGTAAAACGCCCGCGTCCGTTCAAAGCTCGCCAACGTTTCCACTAGCAGCAAGTGTGCGCCGCGGGTCGCCAATGTTTGCTCAACGTAACGCATCAGGGCTGCCCCCCGGCCTTGCCCCTGGCGGTCG
>JBCCRZ010000500.1:0-5044 GCA_039200855.1 Cyanobacteria bacterium P01_D01_bin.44
CGGCAGGCCAAGGGCGCGATCGCGATAGACCTCTACCAGCTGCCCGCCGCTACCAAACAACAACACAGGGCCAAACTGGGCATCAACACTGCTGCCCACGATTAGCTCATAGCCGGTACGCGCCACCATTGGCTGCACCGTTACCCCCAAACAATCGCCTGGCTGGCCAATGGTCATAATCGACCCATAGGCTGCTCTCACCGCCCCCTCGTTGGGCAAATTGAGCTTGACGCCCCCCACGTCGGTTTTATGGGTGATGGTATGGGAATGGAGCTTGAGGACAACAGGATAACCAATTTGCTGGGCGATCGCCACTGCCTCGTCTGCCGAGGTCGCCAGCTCAGTCTCAACGGTCGGTACCCCATAGGCCTGGAGCAGTTGCTTAGATTCCCATTCGCTCAACAGTAGCCGATTTGCAGCCCTGGCACGGGCGAGCAAATCGGTGACCAGAGGCATATTCGCATCTGGGTTTGTGGTCAGACTCGGGGTCTCATAGAGGGCATGCAGATTGTCACTGTAACGAGCCATCAGCGTAAAGATCTGAGCAGCCGCATCGGGGTAGGGCAGGGTAAAAATGCTGCCCTGGTTGAGTTTGGCCTCTCCCTCTGCGACGGCTTCTGTGCCCATCCAGCTAGCCAATAGCGGTTTATCTTTCCAGTGGGGGGCCCTGGCTTGCAGCTGCGCTGCAGTGGCGGTGGGCTCGGTCATAGCTTGGGGGGTAAGCACGACTAAAAGACCGTCGCTGTTGCCATCCTGCGCCAACACATCCAGTGCGGCCCCATAGCGCTCTGGGGTGGCATCCCCCAAAATATCAATGGGATTTTGACGACTCCAGTGGGTTGGCAACAGGGTATCTAGCGTGTTCACCGTCCCAGGACTGAGCGTCGCCAATTCACCGCCGCTGCGAATCAGGGCATCTGTGGCCAACACCCCTGGCCCGCCTGCATTGGTGAGAATCGTCAGACGCTTACCTCGGGGACGGGGTTGTTTACCCAGCACCTCCGCTAAATTAAACAATTCATCAATGGTGTCTACCCGCAGCACCCCACAGCGCCGAAAGGCTGCATCAAGCACCTCATCGCTCCCGGCCAGTGCCCCCGTGTGGGAGGCGGCTGCCTGGGCGGCCAGCTGGGTCCGCCCCGACTTGATGACAATGATGGGCTTACTGAGGGCCACCTCTCGCGCCGCTGAGAGAAACGATCGGGCATTGCCGATGGTCTCCATGTAGATAACAATGCTGCGGGTCGCCGGATCGTCGCCCAGGTAGTAGATTAAATCTCCCCAGTTGACATCTAGCATTGACCCAATGGAGACAAACGCACTAAAGCCGACATTTTCCCGCAGGCTCCAGTCCAGGATTGAGGTACAGAGCGCACCGCTTTGACTGATAAACCCAACGCTGCCCGGACGGGCCATGGTGCCTGCAAAGGTGGCATTCAGGCCACTGGTCGGACACATTAGCCCTAAACAATTGGGGCCAAGAATACGCACCTGGTTGCGCCGGGCTGATGCCAACACCGCTTCTTCTAAGGCAATGCCAGCGACACCGATTTCCCTAAAACCAGCCGAGAGGATAATCACCCCCTTCACACCGGCTATCCCGCACTGGTCAATAACCTCGGGCACCCCCTGGGCGGGGATCGCGATAATGGCCAGATCAATATGCTCAGCGATCTCTCCAATCGCAGGATAGGCTTTGATCCCAAGCACATTAGCCCGGGTCGGATGCACCGGAAAAATAGTCCCGCCGAAGGTGCTACTCATGAGATTCCAAAGAACCGTGCGACCCACACTGCCAGGGCGCTCAGTCGCGCCAATCACAGCAACCGTTTGAGGCGCAAAGAAAGGAGAGAGTGGTTGATAGTCGTAGCGCAGAATGTCATGGGCAGGGTCCGGACAGTGAGACGAATTCAAGTGAGAATGCAACGATGTCTTTTCACTTGAGGTCGCCTTAGCTGGGCGAGTATCAGCAGAATTCTGACCAACAGATTTACTCACATTGAACATAAGTCGTAATGCCTCAGATAAGTCTAAAGTGTCAGCCTGATTGATGCGTGAGGCATTTTGGCGGGTGCGATCGGCTACTGTTCGATCGCTTAATCTAGGGTCGCACATTGCTTAGAGATCGGCGCAAAAATTAAAGTGCCTGTTCAGGGTTAATAGAGAGGGTAATGGGTAATGAGTAATGGGTAATAAGTTTTAGGAAGCCCAAGGGGGGCGTTATTGGTGATTGGTTACTTGTTACTTGTTATTGGTTACTTGAAACTGGAATCACCAATCACCAATCACCAACTACCCACCCATAAACAGGATGTTATTTAATTGCGAATCCCTTACTTTACAAATTGTATCCTGAAATCTGTTAAGAGCGCGTTAAATCTCCCGTTTTCGCGCTAGAGGTGACTTTCAACACAAAGATCTCTCAGAGTTCGTAGCACCTGCAACCGTTGGAGCACTTCCAGTCGTTTGAAGCATTGAATATTGTTTATCGAAGGCATTTTAATCAGGCATAACCACCTTTAGAAAAGTAACGTAACCTGAGGAGTGGGCGTGCCCGTGCCTAAACCCTATGCTATGGTAAATGAGTAAGCAAGAGTACCTAGTCAGACATCTGTTGGAGGTCTTTTCTTTGGAGTCTGAAAGATAGACGGATAGACAGTTTCCCCTAAGGCGATTCAAGCATCGACAAGCATCGAATGGTTTAATCAGCGCCCTTAAAATTCCATTAAATCTCATCATTTTAGAATTACTTAAGCTTCAAATTTTCAATCCAGTTTTCAATCCAGAGTTTATAGTCCGAAAGTTCTTTTATGGACTTTTACAGACTCGAAGCATTAAGCCCGCAGGTTTTGATAGCTTTTGAATTGGGATCAGGTTCCGTTGAGGGTCTTTCTTTCAGCAAAGCGGTTCCTGAGGGCGATCTTCCCAGTAAAGCGGGTTGTCGCCACCATACTTTCGCTAGGAGAGAATGAATAATGAGTGTAGCCAGTACCGTCAGTGCAAAAGATCTGACTCAGACATCCGTTCAGTCTAAGCCTTTGCAGACGAACCCCGTCCAACCTTGGCGTCAGTTTTCTCTAGGCCCCTGGGGCGATGAGATTAATGTCCGAGATTTTATTCAGAGAAATTATTCTCCTTACAGTGGAAATGGGGAGTTTCTAGCCAGAATTAGCGATCGCACCCGCCAACTCTGGGAGAAAGTGACGGTCCTGATGCAGCTTGAGCGAGAACGCGGCATTTTAGAGGCCGACGATCAGCTGCCCACTGGAATCACTGCCCACGCGCCGGGCTATGTTGACCCGACACTTGAGAAAGTTGTGGGCCTGCAAACCGACAAGCCTTTGAAACGAGCGATTATGCCTCTCGGCGGCATTCGGGTGGTCAAAAAGTCTTTAGAAGCATATGGCTATCAGCTAGATCCTCAGACACTGGAGATCTTCACAAAATACCGCAAGACCCACAATGATGGCGTATTTGACGCCTATACCGAAGAGATGAGACGGGCGCGGCACTCAGGCATCATTACAGGGTTGCCCGATTCCTATGGGCGAGGGCGGATTATTGGAGACTATCGACGGGTCGCCCTGTATGGGTGCGATCGCATCCTCCGTGATAAGCAACAGCAGCTCAAATCCTTAGAACTAGACACCCTGGACGAGGCGGTCATCCTTCAGCGAGAAGAGATTTCTGAGCAAATCAGAGCCCTCCAGGAGCTGAAGCAAATGGCCGAAGCCTATGGCTTTGATATCGGCCAACCCGCTGCAACCGCCCAAGAGGCCGTCCAGTGGACCTACTTTGGCTACTTGGGCGCAATCAAAGAGCAAAACGGAGCGGCCATGTCCCTGGGCCGGGTCTCAACGTTTCTAGATATCTATATCCAGCGAGACTTGGACAATGGCCAATTAACAGAAGCAGATGCCCAGGAGCTGATCGACCAGTTTGTCATGAAGCTCCGCATGGTGCGTTTCCTGCGGGCACCCGCCTATAACCAACTCTTTTCGGGCGACCCCGTGTGGGTGACCGAATCAATTGGCGGCATAGGTCTCGACGGTCGGCCTTTGGTCACCAAAACCAGCTTTCGCTGCTTGCAAACCCTCTATAACCTGGGGCCAGCCCCAGAGCCTAACCTGACCGTGCTGTGGTCAGAGCGTTTGCCCCTGGCCTTCAAACAGTTTTGTGCGCAAGTCTCTAAAGACACCAGCTCAATCCAATATGAAAACGACGATCTGATGCGCGGGGAATACGGCGACGACTATGGCATTGCCTGCTGTGTCTCGGCCATGCCCATTGGTAAACAGATGCAGTTCTTTGGGGCGCGGGTCAATCTGGCTAAGGCGCTGCTCTATGCCATCAACGGAGGTAAGGACGAAAAGTCGGGGGAACAGATTGCCCCTGCCTATGCGCCGGTGGTTGGAGACACCCTCAACTATGACGAGGTGAGGGCCAAGTTTGATGTCTTAATGGCCTGGTTGGCGAAGCTCTACGTCAACACCCTCAACGTGATTCACTACATGCACGACAAGTACTGCTACGAACGCCTGGAGATGGCGCTCCATGACCGGGATGTCTATCGCACCATGGCCTGTGGGATGGCAGGGCTATCGGTGGTGGCGGATGCGCTCTCGGCGATCAAGTATGGTCAAGTCAAGGTGATTCGCAATGAGACCGGGCTAGCGGTGGACTATGACGTCCAGGGTGACTATCCGACCTTTGGCAATAACGACCGTCGGGTAGACGCCATCGCATCTGACCTGATGCGTCGGTTTATGGACCATATTCGACAAAATAAAACCTATCGCAACGCCGTCCCCACCCAGTCGATCCTGACGATTACCTCCAACGTGGTCTACGGCAAAAAGACCGGTAGTACCCCCGATGGCCGCAAGGCTGGGGAGCCCTTTGCCCCCGGTGCCAACCCCATGCACGGTCGCGATACCCAAGGTGCGATCGCAGCCTGTGAGTCTGTGGCCCAACTACCCTACCAGCATGCCCAGGATGGGATCTCCTACACGTTCTCCATCGTGCCCGATGCCCTGGGTAAAAC
>JBCCRZ010000501.1:0-5032 GCA_039200855.1 Cyanobacteria bacterium P01_D01_bin.44
CGCCTATCTAATGCTGCATCGGCGAGAGCGTAACCGGCACCCTGGTAAACAACCTGGCTTAAGTCTCAAGTCAGTGGGCCATTGAGCTGAGGTATCGCTAGCTCTAGAGAACTGCCTAAGTGCGATCGCGAAACCAAGGAGAGCGCCATCAATGAATTTGATGGATGTGATTCAAGCTGCCGGTGGTTTGTTAGACAAACAGTGATTAGCTTAGGGAGATAGGCATCATCATGGGCACTGCCCGTTTTTGCCTCATTTTTAGACAAAAAGGAGCCACCATATGTCCACTGTCAAAAGCCTTCATCATCGAGGCATAGGGCTCCTCATTCTGACGACCTTTGTCTGGGGTACGTCTTTCCCAGCGCAGAAATATGTGGTGGCGTATCTGTCTCCAGCGGTGATTTTGACGATGCGGTTTGCAGTGGCTGCGATCGCACTCATCCCCTGGCTACGTCAGCTCAATCGTCGTTTGCTCATAGCCGGTAGCCTGCTCGGTGGTCTCTATTTTTCAGCCTGTACGCTAGCGCTGATGGGCCTTGAGATCACAGCGTCCAACCGAGCTGCTTTTATTATCAGCCTCAACGTGATTCTTGTACCGCTGCTCTCAGGCACAGTTCTCAGACGCAGGTTATCCTCCCAAGTTTTGATCGCTGCAGGGCTTGCCGTTTTAGGCATTGGCATCATGTCTTGGGAAGGCGGTGGGCTAAGTCTGGGCGATCTGTTGGTATTCTTAGCTGCGCTGAGCTTTGCAGTCTACATTTTGCTACTTGATACGATTACGCCTCACCATTCTACCCTGCCGCTGACGGCGGTGCAGCTATGGGTGATGACGCTGCTGAGCCTTGTCTGGGCTGGTCCTCAAATAGTCAATCAGTTTGGACCCATCATGAACTACTTTGGTATCTTGTTCTACCTAGGGCTAGCCGTGACTGCCCTCCCGATCTGGGCCCAGGCCCAAGCCCAGCGCTGGGTCGCCGCCCACGAAGCTGCTTTGCTCTACATGCTTGAGCCTGTGTTTGCCACACTGCTCTCGTTTTGGTTCTTGGGAGAGACATTAGGAGTGCGAGGGCTAGTGGGAGCCGGGGTGATTTTGTTGGCGACGTTGCTCGGTCAAAATGTAGGCAAAGGGCTCATCCGGCTAGTGGCTAAGGTTAGGATAGGGAGTGCGAACTGATAAGGCAGGGCTGGCACGATGGCGGAGCCTCTCTTCTGGAGAATGGAAAATCGCTCAAACTGACTGCGGGGTCTGTAATCTGTTAGCGAAATAGGATGACAAAACGACCAATACCCCTCCTGCCCACTGAGCCAAACTGGGATGCTCACCAAGCATGATAACGGCACTGCCTACCCCAAAAATAGGAATCAACGCAAGATAAAACGCCGCATGGCTGACAGGTATGGTGCGCAACGCCATCAGATAGAGCAAAAATGCTAAAGCGTATTGCATAATGCCTGAACCGACGGCCAGTAACCAAAACGGTGGTGAAATCCCAACGGCACTAACTTCATAATTTGAACTGAGCGTGGATAGTAACCCAAAGCAGAGGACGGTCACTATCAAACCGACTAACTGTTGTGATACGGTCAGTTCTAATGGATCTGTTGACTCAACCTGTTTCTTGCTACAAAGCGCATAAAAAACAGCAAAGATTGTGCCCATCAACACCAGTAAATTACCTATCAGGGAAGCATTACCTCCACCCTCGACATCCTTTAACAGCAGCAGCAAGAGTCCTGAAAAACTGATGCCAGCCAGTAGGCACTTCAGGCGAGTTAATTTTTCGCCGAGCAGTATAGCTGCGAATAAAATCGTCAGAATCACCTCTGATGAACTGATCAGGGTGGCGTTACTGGCAGTCGTAAGCTGAACGCCAAAAATACCGACCATATAGGCGAGCGCTGGTTCGAAGATACCGGCAAAACCTTGCCTCAAGTGACGCCAGGAAAAGGGAAACTGACGATCTTTCAGATAACAAGCGATGACAAGAAATACAACGCTGGCGGAGAGTTGAATAATCAACAGGGTCGTGGCTGAGATCTCTGAGAGCGCAATTTTTGTCAGGGTAACACCAACGCCCCAACAAAAGGCATAACTAATCGAAAGGACGATATGGGTCATGATTTCACCATTTGGCAATATTTCTGTTCCACAGGGCATTGATCGCCTGAGCACACCGTTTCATCACAAAGACGACAGATTGCAAAAGCGCGTAGCTCATTTGTTGTCATGGCCGTGAGCATCTTTTCTAGCAATTTCGTCAATTGCTTACGGTCATTTGGGGTTAGTGGGCCAATCACACGTTGCAACTGCTGACGCCGTTCAGCCAAAATAGCGCTGCGCCGTTCGTATCCTGCCTCGGTTAGAAACAAAGCCAGCGTCCGGCCATCCACCCCTGCCCTGCGCTCAACTAAGGCTTGGGACTCTAATCGATCGATCAGCCGCACGGTGCCAGGATGGGAGAGCATCAGAATTTGTCGCAGCGAACTAATTGATAGGCCAGGTTCTGTGCCCAGTGTCACTAGGGCAGCTGGGGTCTCGCCGCCATATCCAGCACTTGCTTCAATCCCAAGACTTAAGTTATCTACAAGGCTAAGAGCCAGCGCACCCAAAAGATTCAAGGTTCTTTCATCGCTCATCGTATGAGGCAAGCATAAAACTTGTGTTTATATATGTATGCATTATGCATATTTATGAGGCAGATGGTAATGTTATTTAGACATCAAATGCAAAGTGATTCACTCGCTTAGGGGAGCCTAGCATTTCAGTGAGCCTTGATCGCATACACCTAGTCGTACTTGACTACCTTGAACTGCCCGACGATGCCTGGCAACGCCTGCGTGACCTGACAGAAGTTGTTACCTATGACACCGTTCCCCGGAACGAAGCAGAGATTTTAGACCGGCTAGGGGATGCTGACGGCGTCGTGGTGACCAGCGTGACGGCGCTCAGTGCTTCAGTCCTCAGCCAGTTACCCCAGCTAAGGTGCATCATCGTACCAGGGGTGGGCATGGACCACATTGATCTGGCCATTGCCCAGGCTCAGGGGATCGAGGTAATCAATTGCCCTACTTACAATGCCAACGCCGTGGCTGAGTTTACGATTGGGCTGATGTTTGCGATCGCGCGTCACATTCCCCTGGCTCACCAAACCTTAGCAACAGGCTATTGGCAACCCCAAACCCTGCAAGGCAGAGAACTCAGCAGTCAGCACCTCGTGGTCATCGGTGCAGGCACCATCGGCCAAGCCGTCGCCCAAAAAGCAATAGCCCTCGGGATGCAGGTCAGCACTGCTACCTCCAAAACCAGCCCTGACGAGCTAGATACCCTAATCGCCGCCGCCGATTTCCTCAGTCTGCACCTGCCCCTAACCCAGGCCACCCACAACCTGCTCAATGCCCGTCGGCTAGCACTGATGAAACCCACCGCCTACTTGATCAACACTGCCCGTGGCGGGACTATCGATAGCGAAGCACTATTCACAACTCTGGAGGCCAAACAGATTGCTGGAGCTGCCCTAGATGTCTTTGAAAACGAGCCCACAACGGGGCAACCCCATCAAACTATTCTGGCTCTAGCTCAGCTAGATAATGTGATCACCACCCCTCACATTGCCTATAACACCGACGCCGCGATTCGGCGATTAGGGGAGGAGTTGGTGGAGAAGTTGGAAGATTGGTTGGGCAAGGGAGTTAAAGGGTAGAGGGAGTGAATAGAGGGTATTAAAACTCTCCCCGCGTTTCCTCTCCTTTCGGCTGAGCTTAGTCGAAGCCCGCATCTTTGTACCCTCTGGCTGATGGGAGGCGTGGCAGGCGGCTTGGCTCTCCATGCCTGTACCCAAGCCCCGGAAGCAACCACAGAGGCTGGTGAGACTGCTGCCGCCCCAGGTGGTATGTCTGCAACCATCGGCAGCACCCTTTGGATCGGTTACGTCCACCCTTTGTACAGGCTTATGGGTGCTTAATGGGTAAGGGTTAAAAAACCGTCAAAAATGAGACGCCGACTGCGCCGTAAAACAAATCGGGGGTAGGTTGTCGGTTTTCGTCGGTGGCCTGCCCCTGGCCTGAAAAAATGCGATGGATGCGGAAGCGATGGTAGCTACCGAGCAGCTGTGACAAGGGCACGTAATGAACTTCGTCACCTTTGAAAAGGGTATGATCAAGGGCTGGCAAATTGTGCCAGGGACATTTCATCACCTCATGGTGGGCGTTGTGGTAGCCAAAATTGAGCATCAGTAGGTTGAGCCACCGATAGCGGGGGGAAACCAGGGTCGAAAAAGTATTGGCTTGCTCTTGTTCTCGCGATCGCACCGGCACTGGCGTCCCAAACGGAAACACCTCATAGGTATGCTGAAACGCATCCATCCACCGCAGCAGGTTAATCATGCTGACGTAGGTAATGAAGTAAAGCACCAAGGTTTTAGGGGCTAGCCAGCCCATCAGGGCAAAGAGAGTTCCCCGAATAATCAGGGTCAGCGTCACGCGCAGTCGCTGGTCGGGCTGCTGCCACGTTTTGAGTACGCCCCGCCACTGTAGCCAAAATGAAATCACCGGCAGATAGAGCCATTCCGACCCCAGTACCGCCCAGCGCACGGGCTTGGGCAGTGATTGAATCGTCTCGGCTAGGTTAAACCCTGAAAAATCAACCCGGTCTACATGGTGGGAGATGTGGCGTACCGCCAGGTCATCAAAGCTGCCGTAGCAGGCTCCATTGAGCCACAGCATCACCGTGCCCCAAACCGCATTCCAACGGCGACCCGCAAAAATGGTGCCGTGCATAAACTCATGGGAGAGGTAGGCCGAGTAGACCAGGCTGTGGGTCAACATCAAGACGCCTAAAACGTTTAGCCAACTGCCCTGGAAAAGGAGGGTGAGGCCAGTTAGGTAGCCGAGGAGGGTGTATGCGATCGCACCCGCATTCCACAGGGGCTTGCGATCGCTGGTCCATATTTGAGATTTCTGGGTCTGTGCTCTATCAGAGAGGGCACTCATGGGTTTGCACTCCAAAAGCAGGGCTAACAGTAGGCTTGGATTA
>JBCCRZ010000502.1:0-5010 GCA_039200855.1 Cyanobacteria bacterium P01_D01_bin.44
ATCAACGGGGACGCCTTCTCAACATGATCGGGAACTTAACTAAGGGGTTCAACACTTCCCGACTTCCTCACTGCTCATAGTCAACATATTATTTATCCGGCATTGCTGATCATTGGGATGACTTTAGCTGTGAGAGTCTGTTAAATAGCGATGACTATCGACCGGATCATCCCCTAAATCAGCAATCGCATTTATCCCAATCGGAAACCGCTATATGCGACTCATCCAGCCTACTGCCCAGCAATCATTGTGGCTACTGCAAACAATCAAATATGTAATGGGTGACATGGGGACAGGACCCGCAAGGGCGCTGATTGCGGCTAGCCAGCGCCACTGGCTCAGAACAGATTGGGATTGGGACGATCTAGCTCCTTTGGCTGAAGATAAATCGGCAGCCTGTTTACCAACTCTGATACCAACTCCGCACACCAGACAGCCATTAATTCAGGCTCTGGTGATTTTGATGGTGGCAGAAGGTCGCCGTGATTGGCAAACCTTTACCCGGATTCGGCAACTGGCTCGAACGCTGCAGGTAAAAGGACCCGCCCTTCGTTACCTCTGGCTTTGGTGTAGGGGAGCCGATCGGCTGTTGGCACTGGATGTTTACTGGCATGGGTTTATTGCCCAAAAGTATCGGTTTGAATGGCGACGGCGGGGATGGGGATGGCTGCTCAACGGCATGGGCACCTACCAGGGACTTTGGCAAAATCAAGCATTGACCCAGCGTTATCAACAGTTGCAATTTCTGCCCTCAAACACCCTCGGTTATCAGTTCTGGCAGTTCTATCAACGACATCATTATGCCTTTCCTGGGGCACCCAAGGGCATTCACGAGGGGCTGTTATTTCATGATATGACCCATGTTTTAGGGGGCTTTGACACCTCCCCTGAAGGGGAGCTACTGGCCGTGGCGTTGATGGTGGGGTATCAACAAACTGGCGATCCGCTGGCTTCGCTGTTGTTTATCATCTTGCAACAACATGCAGGGGTCCAGGCTGGGCTATTGTCACAGGCGCAGCAAGGTTGGTTAAGTCAACCGGCTGTAGCGGATCGATTCATACAGGCGCTGCTGGTGGGTTCTCAGATGAGGGTAGATCTAAGCCAACATTGGGACCCTTGGGAAGTGATGGAGGAGCCGGTTGACCGCTTGCGGCGGCGCTACAACCTTTGCTTCAGTATGAATGATGTGCATCGAAGTCCAATATCTCTGACCAGCGAGTAACCTTTTCGTTTGGGTCTACCACTATTAAGTAGCGTTATTCAGCGAGGAGGCATGGCTGAGCGGAGACTAAATCCATGACGACAAGCTCCTCTGTCAAGGCTAAACCAGAACTTTGCTGCTCATTTTGTCGCAAAAGCAATCAGCAGGTTCGTGTGCTGATTGCAGGTCCGCTGCTGGAAAATAACATGGTCTACATCTGCAATGAGTGCGTCGATGTCTGTCATCTGTCTTTTATTTACTTCGGTCTACTTCGATCTGCTTCGCTCTAGGAAGGTTGCCTACGGCTTAAGCCTTTTACCTTCCCGATTGGCTGCGCATAATAGGGCTAACGCAACGCAGCGAGAACGTCACTCATGCAGACTGAATTAGTCAAGACCTGTGAATTAACGGCAGCCGATCGCGCAGCCATGCATGCCCTGTTGAGTTCCCATTTTGACGGGGTCACGCCAGCGGTTTTTGAAACAGACCTGAGTCTCAAAAACTGGGTGCTACTGCTCAAGGATGGAGATGACCTCAAGGGGTTTTCGACCCTGCTGATGTACGACATCCCCTTTGAGGGTGAAGTGCTGACCATTGTCTACTCTGGCGATACGATTATGGACCCGAGTGCGTGGTCAAGCTCGGCGCTGTCGCGGGCCTGGGTGGCGGCGGTGAATGGGTTGCGATCGCACTACCAGGGCGACCGACTCTACTGGCTGCTAATCTCATCCGGGTTTCGCACTTATCGATTTTTACCCACCTTTTGGCAAACCTTCTATCCTCGATACAACCAGCCCACGCCTGCATGGCACCAACGGCTGATGCACTTTCTCTGTCGGCGTCAGTTTGGCGAATGGTACGACGAGGCAGCGGGGGTGGTGCGATTCCCGGCGGCACAGCGGCTGAGGGGCCATCTGGGGGGGATTCCGACTGAGCGACTACGAAATCCGCACATTAAGTTTTTTAACCAGCAAAATCCGGGTCATGCCCAAGGAGATGAGCTGGTCTGTTTGACCGAAATTGCCATGGAGAATCTAACCTCGGCGGGGCAACGCATGTGGTTTGGGGAAACCTCCCTTGTGACGGGTAAAACGCCGGGTGGTTAAAATCCACTCGGCAATCTTTGCGAAATCGGTCTGTGTGGATTGGGAGTCTAAGAAGTTCGGCATCAAAGCAATATGGTGGCAGTGTCAAAGATTCTAGAAACTTATGTTGGGCATTGATGGAGAGAATACGACTTCACTGAAGGCGTCTCGGCAACGGATATTTAACCAATCGGAGCGGTTTGCCCAAGGTTGGTATTGGGCAATGCCCTCGCGGGCGCTTAGGGCAGGACGCCCCCAAGCGGTGACCCTGCTGGGACGAGAGCTGGTGATTTATCGAGGTGAGTCGGGTGAGCCCGTGGCTCTGGATGCCTACTGCCCCCACATGGGCGCTTCACTGGCTCAAGGAAAGATTGAGCAAGGGCAGATTCGCTGTCCGCTGCATCACTGGAAATTTGATCAAACCGGGGCCTGTGTGGCGGTGCCTGGGGCGGTGTCTCTCCCGGATGCGCGGGTTCAATCCTGGCCGACGGCGGAGCGCTATGGGCTGGTGTGGGTCTGGACTGGAGAGAAGTCTTCTGAGCAGCCCGAAGCGTTGCCGCCGCTCCCCCATGTGCCGGAGCTGGGCGATCGGTCCTGCGATGCGATCTTGAGTAGCCGCTTTCGTCGCAACTGTCACCCCAACGTGCTGCTGATCAACGCCATCGATGCCCACCACTTTAATTCGGTACACGAGCTACCCCTCGAGATTCGGTTTGAGACCCAGACGCTGAGCCAGAGCGCCATGCAGTTTAACAACACCACGCGGGGCGGTGAGGCATCTCGGTTTGTGCGGCTGATTCGGCCTTTGTATCAAAACGAAGTCACCTATCGGCTGTGCTATTGGTATGGTGGTACCGGCACCGTCACCCTGGGGCCTGATTTTTTGCATTTTTACTTAATGTTTGCGCTGCGACCCGCCGCCGGAGGCACCACCGAAGGCTGGATGATCTTGCTGACCCCAAAGCGCTCGGGATCCCCCGGCTGGTTGTTTAACCGGGCTGTGCTTGGGCTCACCCAGATTGTGGCTAACTATTTCGCCAAGGGTGACCGGCAGGTGTTTGAGGGCATTCGGTTTGACTTTAAGACGCCCTTGCAAGCCGACCGCTCAATTTTGCAGTTTATGCAACACGTCGAGCGGCAGCCCGCCCTCGCTTGGAAAACTTGGAGGCCGTTGACATGACTATGGGCATGAACGCGACTGTTGCAGGGTTTGATTTACCGCCATTAGATCCCACGCACAAATTACATCGAGTGCTGGCCTCAGCCCTCGAGCAAAAGGGAAAGCCTGAATCTCATCAGCTCTCATCCTTCCCCTGGGACGCCGCTTTCTTTAACCTGTCCCAGATTGTTCTGTTTCAAGCTGCCACTGTAAAGGAACAAACCCATATCTTGCAGTTGGCAAGTCAGTCCCTGTTAGCTGAATCTTACTTTATCGAAAAGGCTGGGGTGGGCTACATGGCGAAGATGACGCTGCTGGCGGAGACCACCGAGGAGCGCATGCTCTATGCCCTCTTCAGCGCTGATGAAACGACTCACCTGGCCCAGCTAAGCCCGTTTATTTCTAAAGAAGCCTCTGCTGAGACGAACGATCCCTTTTTGAAACTTTTAGAATCGCTTCTAGAGACCGCTGATCGAGCCGTGCTGCAATTTGTCATCCAGGTTGTGCTGGAGGGCTGGGGGTTGAGCCACTATCGCCACTTGAGCAAATACTGTCGCCATCCGGCACTGGCCAATCTGTTTCACAGCTTTTTAGATGCGGAGGCGCGGCACCACGGGGCCGGGGTAACGCTGTTTGACCGAAAAAACTTGTCGAATCACAACCGTCTTGTCGTGATTGAAGCGCTGGCGGCGTTTTTGCAGATGGTGCGGGTGGGACCACAGCGATTAGTGGAGGCCATTGCCACGGTCAAAGGCGATCTGTCCCGTTTCCAGCGTATTCAACTACTGACGGATCTAGATACCGAAAGTCATAGTGGGATGCGGTTAGGGGTGTTGCGATCGCTGATCACTCCCGTCGCTCCAGATATTGCAGAAACCTTGGACGAACACAATCTCTTCTCACCCTTACCACCGGGGCAATGCGTATAAAACATTCCGTAACCCACCCTATGCCCTTCCCCATCCTCCCCATCTCCCCCATCTTTTTCTCTCCACCCTCCACCCTCCACCCACTACCCACCCCCCATGCCCACCCTCCTCGATCGCAAACTCCAACTCAACTACCGGCGCAACCAGCAGCAGGACCACACCGAGCGTCTGGACGCGGTTGCCCGTGACTTTTGCTATGCCGACTGCCGCGATACCTACTGGCAGGCCGAGCAATTCTCTCTGCTCTATGGCACCCCCCTGTGGGAACAGGCCAGCCCTGCCCAGCGGCGGGTGCTCAATCACCTGTACTGGGTGGCCTACTATTCGCAGATTATTTCGGCTGAGATCGCCACCATTTTCTTTAACCAGACCAGTGCGGCGGGGCTCTATGCCCACGAAGGGTTTCGCATGATTTGCGACATGCTTGATCTAGAATCCTCGCAGGAGCGGGCGCACATTGATGCGTTTCAAACCGTGGCAGGTCAGGTAGAAACCGAACTGTTGGGTGAACGGTTGTTTTCTTACCCCATGCGGGGGCCGTTTACCGAGACGATGATCTTTGCGGATGCCCATCGGCTTAAGCGCTGGTGGAAACGGCTTCAGCTTCAGGCATTTGGGCTGCTGTCGGCGGGCAAT
>JBCCRZ010000503.1:0-5008 GCA_039200855.1 Cyanobacteria bacterium P01_D01_bin.44
GAGCATAGTGTGGAGGAGATGGCGGCTTTGTTGGGGCTGAAGGAGCCGACGGTGTCTCATCACCTGGCGAAGCTCAAGCAGCTTAATTTGGTGGAGATGCGACCGGACAAAAATACGCATTTTTACCGGCTCAATCAGCAGGCCTTGCAGTCAATGAGCAAAGCAATGTTTACGCCTGAGCAGATGGCGAGGTTGACGGCGGATGTGGATGCGGATGCTTGGGAGGCTAAGATCTTGCGGAGCTATTTTGAGGAGGGTCGCCTGCGGGAGGTGCCTGCGAGTCGCAAGAAACGCTGGGTGGTCTTAAAGTGGCTGGTGAACCAGTTTGAGGAAAATCGTTACTATGCAGAGAAAGAGGTCAATCAGCTGCTCAAGCAGTTTCACCCAGACGTGGCGACGCTGCGCCGGGAGTTTATTGGGTACAACATGATGCAGCGGGAGGCAGGGCAGTATTGGCGAGTGCCTGAGGTGCAATGGCGGACTGAGGCAGAACAGAAATGATTTTCAGCATTCTCTCAGGAAAATTTCATCGTTCTAACAGCTCCAGGGGCAAAAATTGCTGTGAGAGTTAGCCCTTTTGCTGTCAGCTAAATATTACGGTGTTTGTTGGGAGGTGGGTTGCCATGCAACGGATTCTGAGATTAACGATGGGTAGCCTCTCGGTGGCGGGCCTCATTTTTGGGGGCATGATTTGGCAGGCGCGAGGCTGGGATAATTTTAAGCTGCGCTCGTTTGCGTCGGCTCAGGTGTTGCGTAACCAGGCTCAGAATGTGGTGAACCCTCGCAAGCAGACGTCGCCTGAGTCTATTGATTCGCGGGTCGATATGAATGAATTGCTGAGTGGTGGGGTGCCGAAGGATGGGATTCCCAGTATTGACGTGCCCGAGTTTGATACGGCTGAGACGACCCCTTTTCAGGGAGATGATGTGGTGATTGGTCTCGTGGTCAATGGGGAAGCCAAGGCCTATCCGTTTAGGGTGATGGACTGGCATGAGATTGTGAATGACACCGTAGGTGGGATGAATGTGACGGTGTCTTACTGTCCGCTATGCGATACGATGGTGGCCTTTGAAAGGGGGGAGACCACCTTTGGGGTGTCGGGGATGCTATATCAAAGCTGTCTGGTGATGTATGACCGGGCAGATGAGACGCTCTATGCGCAGCCCTGGGGGACGGCGGTGTTAGGCCCTAAGGTGAATGAACCGCTGGTACGAATTCCCTTGGTAAAGACTACGTTAGAAAACTGGCTGGCACAATATCCTGAGAGCGAAATTCTCTCGACCCGGACGGGGCATAATCGCAACTATCAGGCGTATCCCTACGGGAGTTACTATACCGACGACAATATTATCTTCCCGGTGCGCAATCAGGAGGCGCGGACGCTTCACCCTAAGGCGATTGTGAGCTATATATGGCAAGAAAACGGAGAAACGCCCCAGAATGAGTTTGCGGGAGACAGCCATCAGTTTGTGCATGATCAGCTGAGGCAATCGGGCACTCAGGTGGTTGAGTTTGCAGGGCGACAAATCCGGGCGCGTTGGGATGAGGATTTGCAAACGGTCATGGTTGAGGAGATGGATGGCACGGTGATTCCGAGTTCAACCGCGTTTGCATTTGTGTATCCGGCTTTTTATGGAGCGGATTAATGTACACCCTGCTTCATCTGCTTATCTCAAGCGTTGCCACGGGGGGTTTTAACCAGACAGGCAATGAGGAGACTTTTGAGCAAGAGTGGTCGATTGCTAGCAAGATTCATAGAAAACCTCTATCTCGTATTCTCTCCAATATTAGATGTGTTTGCTGTTTTCGGTTTGTCTGATTGTAATCGTTGCTATTTATTGAGTCGGAATCTGGCAGCGCTTTAGGGGTTGGCCTTTGATGAGATGACTCTCTACAATCGCGCTAACGTCTGTAGGATTTAGTTGGCCGTAGAGATGTCGATTAGGGAACAGCAGGCGGCGCAGCTTGGTGCGAAGTTTAGTGGGTAGCCAGTCAAACTTGTGACGATCGGGCTGATATACCATCGCAACAGCGCCATCTTCACAGTGATCCAGACAGCCAGATTTACGAATTTGAACTCGGTCGCCCAGTCCTAAGTGTTTGACCTCATCTTGAAAAGCTCGATAGATATCCAATGCTCCGACATTACAGCAGCAGCCTTCTGGATCATTAGGCGAGCGCTCTTTGGTACAGACAAAAACACGATATTGGGGACAGTCCATCATTCTCGCTAAGAACAGGTCACTAACTGTGTATGATTAGTCGCATCATATGAGCGATGACTAATGCTTGCCAACTCGTATTTAATGAAGGTCTTGGCATCCCGAGCAAAGTTTCGATAAAGTCCTGTCAATACCCCGCAGCAGACTCTTAGGGCTGTCATCCGCTTGAATGTTGTCAGGTGTAGGTTTTACGATGCTCCTGGTGGCCTTGCCTCAAGTGGGTTTAGACCTGTCTCAGGGTAAGCCAGCCAGTTGAGTTAGAGCAATCTCAAAAACCTATGCCATTTCCTAAAATTTAAGACGTAGACCTATTCTCAGGAACTCTTCATCTTTGATTGAGTTACCTTTCAGCTCGACGCAACATCCTAGTTATTAACCACTAACCACGACGCTGGTTGCCTAATTTCTAGGAGCTCAACCGATGAAACAGATCTTTGTTGAAGGCATCGTTAGCTTATTGGTATCTACATTGGCGATCGCTGCCAGTGTAGAGGCCCTTTCGACTTCCACAACCACACAGGCTTTAGATTTAGTCCCTTTCCAAGAAAAACTGAACGCGCAGGAACAGCTGCTAGATCAAACCATAGAGGTGGGGGATAAAAGTCATACTCGATCTGACGGATATGCAATCTGATAAACGTTATTGCTGGTGACACAGCCATTAACCACAGCTAAACCTTTCTCTTACCTACGACTATGAAGCACATCATGTTTGTCTGCAAAAAGAACTCCGCTCGCTCCCAAATGGCGGAGGGGTTTGCTAAAGTACTGGCTAATGGTAGCGTCTCTGTTGTCAGCTCAGGGCTAGAAGCTAGTCAAGTCCGGCCCGAAGCGATCGCAGCCATGGACGCAATTGGCATCGACATCAGGGAGCAAACCTCAGATGCCATCGAAGACTTCAATGCCGAAGACTTCAATGTTGTTATTTCACTTTGTGGCTGTGGTGTAGACTTGCCAGATGAATGGGTTGCCCGGGATCATTTTGAAGAATGGCAATGTGAAGACCCGGCTGAAAATCCCGAAATTTTTCCCAGGATCCGAGATGAGATTAAAACACGAGTGACTCACTTAGTCTCATCAATGCGTTCGAGCCAATAGCCATCTCAACCTCCTATACCATAAACCTTTCAGTGATCAGGCGACTTAACCTTGACCCGCGTAGATGATGTCACTATGTTGAGGACTTGAGTCCTGTTTTGATTGCGGCTGCTGAAACCTATGAATGTTTTATTTGTTTGCAGTCGCAATCAGTGGCGAAGCCCAACGGCAGAGGCTGTCTGGCGAAAAATTCCAGGACTGAGCGTCCGCTCAGCAGGTACCAGTCCCAAGGCGAGAAAAACGGTGACTGCTGAGGATATTCGCTGGGCAGATGTCATCTTTGTGATGGAGACTAAACATAAGCAGCGCTTGCAAGCTGAGTTTCGGCAGCTGGTGACTCACAAACAGATTCGAGTGTTAGATATTCCCGATGAGTATCGCTACATGGACCCAGAGTTAGTCAAAATCTTTGAGGCCGAAGCCGAGAATTTCTTGAGTGAGTATTAAAAAGCAATAACCTTGCGATCGCGCCAAAACTGACCTGTCTCACCCTGGGGAGCCTCGGTCGCCAGCCAAATCGCCGTGTCAGCCCCCTGCTCAGGCGAGCGCGGTGCCGAGTCGCCGCCCATATCGGTCTTGACCCAGCCTGGGCACATAGCATTCACAGCAATCCCTTTTGCTTGTAAGGACTGGGCCAGCATGAGCGTTGCACCATTTAACGCCAGCTTGGAGAGACAGTAGCTCGGTGCAGTCGTCGTTAAGCCGTCCAGCGCACCCATACCACTCGACATATTAACGATTCGGGCAGAGGGAGATTTCTCTAGCATCGGCAGAAAAGCCTGCACCATGCGAATGACACCAAATGTATTGATATCCATCGCTGACGCTAGCAGCTCGCGAGAGATCGTGAGCATATCCACATTCTTATCTGGATAGACACCCGCATTGTTGATCAAAATATCCAGGTGATCAATGTGTTGACCAACGGTGCTTACCGCGCGCTCAATTGAGCCATCGTCGCTGACGTCTAACTCGATGGGAATAGCTTCTCCTTTAAGTTTCTCAGCGGCTTGTTTGGCGCTGTCTAGGGAGCGGGCGGTGAGGACGACGGTGTGGCCCTGGGTGAGGAGGCCTTTTGCGATCGCAAAGCCAATTCCCCGATTACCGCCAGTCACCAGTGCTGTCTTTTTAGAAATAGTTGTCATGATCGGACCTCATGAATGAGACAAATTTTATGCGTTCTGGAGTGAATGGTTTAGAGTGAATTTAGCTGAGTCAACTCCGATGCAGTCAGCTGCAACGAGGCTGCTTTTACATTGTCTTCCAGGTGAGCAAGGGTGGTAGTCCCTGGAATCAAGAGAATATTGGGTGCGCGGTGCAGCAGCCAGGCCAGGGCTATTTGAGTAGGGTTTGTATCGTGGGCCTGAGCAATTTGCGCCAGCACACCCTCAGCTTGAGCCAGGGGCGCACCGCGCTTGAGTGGATGGGCACCCAGGGAGCCGTAGGGGATAAAGGCAATTTTCTGCTCAGTCGCATAGTCCAAAATGGCTTCATGGCTGCGGTCTACTAAACTGAATCGGTTTTGGATTGACGCAATCGGCACTATAGCCTGGGCTGCTTTGACCTGATCTAGGGTGACGTTAGAGATGCCAATATGGCGAATTTTGCCCTCCTGTTGTAGCTCGGCCAGCGTTTGGATAGATTCGGCAAAGGGGACTTTGGGGTCGGGGCGATGCAGCTGGTAAAGA
>JBCCRZ010000504.1:0-5005 GCA_039200855.1 Cyanobacteria bacterium P01_D01_bin.44
CAAAGGAGAAAAATTAAAACACCTTGAATTCCCTATCTGTCCTTGAATTAGAGGATTTAGGAACTACAGGCGAATTGTCATTTAGAAGGTTCTATTGACAGCAAGACGATTTGAGAGAAGGTTTTTGAACACCATGAAGGATCTGTCACATGATTAAGGGCATGAAAAATCGAAGGGTTCAAATTTTCTACATTCTGGGAAAAACACCTTGAAAGGGCTAACGCTGTTACTTATTCGTGTTACTCTAAATCAAAACCATGGAAAGTGACACGAACAATGGTCTCCTTGGCGCAACTTCAATCCGAACTCGCTTCTCTAGAAGCGCAAGCCATGGCTATTCGCCAACAAGGCGATTACCTCCAAGGCGTTCGGCTTGAAAAGACTCCAGCGGGTGGAACCGCTTCAATCAACGCCAAATCGGAGTGTAAATATGCCCGGTTAAGAGCAGGTAAAGGAAAGCTGCTTCCCAATGGCAAGAAATCCAAATATATTTCGCTGAATCAGATTGAACGCTATGAAACTGAGATCTCTCGCGGTAAATCTCTCTCACGAATAGAAAAACAAATTGAAAAACTCAAGCAAAAGGTCTCGTCAATTCACACTCAGGCAGCACGACTAGGAATTGAGCTGACAAGAGATCCCTGATTTGCCCAGTGCTCTCTAGAAAGCAACAGCCCAAAAGGGTTACAAAGGTGTGCTGACAACAAAGATAATCATTCCCCCTCTTACGTAGCATACCCAAACAAACTGTCGAGATAAAAGCGGCTCACCTGCCGCTGGTTCATGCCATTCTGCATCAGAAACAATGCCATGGCCGCACAAACTACACGGTCTTGATCCCAACCCGTATGAGTCCCCAGAAAACTCTGGAGGGAGTCGAGTAGTTCTTCTGGGATCTCAACCATCAGGCTCACTTTTTGAGGGGTCACTCCCACTTCTGTTACAACGTCCATTTCAACTTCCTATAACTACGGCAAGACACCTCAAAACTATCCCCAGTCATACTGTGTGGTGTTCAACAGACGTTGCTCAGCCAGGGATGTTTTAGCAGTGGATGTCATTGTGGAATAAGCCTTCCTAATTTGCAATGCAGGGTTAAAGGGTCAAGCCGTTCAGAAAATTTTCCACTTCACGATGTCAAGCGAGCCCAGCGTCAATTTTCGTTACTTTGCGTAACATAAATCAGTCATCCAAATCACCTCAAGCAGGGAAGCGTTTTCCACAGCCATACCCTAAACGCCATCTGCTGCGTACCAAACCTGTGGAATACCTGTGGAATACCTGTGGAAAAGAGTAGTCTTTTTTTAAGCTTTGTTAAGTTGCAAAATTGTAGGATTGTTCTGTCGTCTGCCGATTCATTTAGGTCTCAATTTAGGGGCTTTCCACGACTTGGACCTGAAATGGGGGGCTCTCTCTGGGGCTTGTGTCCCGTCGCACGTTACAGCGGTGATCGCACTTGCTGACGTTCACCCTTACTGTCCATACGATGAAATCATTCGAACTTAATATATGAAACTGAAGCCCTGACCATTTTATAAAACCCCGAAGCCCCGACCCTGTTTGGTTGGGGTTTCTTATTGGAAAAACATGCTGCCCACTAAAGGCTGGTCAGGGTCGAACCAGGACCGGCAAATGCTCAGCCGGGATCAGCACACACAGGGACTGTGCTTGTCCGGCGACTCGCGAAGGCAAGTTTAGCTGCTCCAATTTCACGATCATCTGATGGACTGTCGGCGGCATGACCCGGAAAAACGATGGGATATCAGCTTCGGCAGGCGAACGACCATGAATCTGAGTGTAGTTGTAGATGTAGGACAGATATTGCTCCTGTTTTGCCGTAAATGAGGGGGAGGCTTCGGGCTTTACCACCAGCTCCGGGAACTGCACCCGACACCACTCGGCAAGACCTGACTCTGCTGCTGATAACGCCTCATTTAGCGTCGCAGAGAAATCCTCACTCTTCCATATCAGACCCCCCTCATCTAACACACGGATGACTGAGGTATCACTCCCATAGCCCAAATTGCCGATCTCCAGACAACCGCCTCGATGCTGAACCCATAGGGGATATGCGGATACCTCTGCTCAAAGTTCTTCATGGGGCTAACGTGCGCTGGCGGAAAGACAACTTCAGTCTACTTTCTCGATCACCTTAATTTCATGAATCGCTAGCTGCGCACTACTATCCCCATCCACTCGGGTTCGCCCTATCCACTCCAGTAAGCGCTCCGGCGTCAAGGTTTTGAACCAAGCGCTGAAGGCAGATTCCAGTCGGTCACTATCCTCACGATTGAGGATCACCCGGTTCATGCTCTCCCAGAGCTGGGTCGGGCCTTCTTCCCGGTCATAAAGCCAGATATAGAATAGGCTGCTCTTCAGAAACCACCGCCATGAGTCATAATCACTGAGCATGTACCCAGCAACGTCTACGACTGAGTTGGCTTCAACAACTCGGAAGGAGCCGTCATAGACCCCTTCATCGATCACACAGGTCACCAAAAACAAGGCCATGATCTATTGCTCTTCATATTGCCATCTTTGGACACCTCGAACCCGACGCTTGGTTAACTTTAATATCGCCAGGGCTCTACGAATATTGCCCTTGAGTTTTTCGCCCCTAGATCGCTACCCTAACAACAGAGACTGAACACCACATGGCTAATCAGGACTATCACCCCCCTGTCAACGGACTCCTCACCTATGGCGAGGGCGCTGCCACTTCTAAACAATGGCCTAATTATGTCCAGAAATTGGGGCTACAGGAAACCCATATCCCTGAGCTGATCCGCATGGCCCACGATGAGACTCTCAACCCAGCAGATTCCGAGAGTCTTGAAGGGGTAGTATGAACGTTCCAGAAAATGCCATCATTCCCGATGCCAAGCTATCTCGCTACTTGCTAGTGCAGAGACCTCGTAACGATAAGTCCAAATTTCTGGCTCAAGCTGGCTTCACATTAGAAAATCCCAATGCTCTCAAAGCTGCATTGCGTCAACTGATTACGATCAATGATGCAATCGAAGATCGTACCGATGAATACGGCACCTACTATCAAGTTACCGGCAAACTATCTGGTACCAATGACGTAACCCTTGATGTTTTAACCATTTGGCTACGTCGCAAAATCGACCAGCAATTTCAATTCATCACCCTGATTCCTAATAAGGAGACCGATTCATGAAACTTGAGCTATACCAAGAGATTGCACTTAATCGAGATTTCCCTGAAAACGGCCTACACCAGGGAGATGTGGCCACCCTGATCGACTATGTCCCGCATCCTTCAAACGGTGAAGAAGGGGCTGTTCTAGAAATCTTCAATGCCTTGGGTAAAACCATTCGCGTTGTCACCGTTCCCATCTCTAGCATCGAAGCTCTTAAGCCTTCTGATGTGCTGTCGATCCGTCGCCTAGCAGAGGCGTCTTAAATATTCTGGGCAAGGGGCAATCCAACTTCTGCTTTCGAGATCCCATAGCGCCCGGCGATCGCAATCGCCTGCTCAATCTGCCCCCTCGATACCTTAAACCGGGCTAGCCCCAGCGCTGAATCACGTTGCGCTTCGGCAGACCAATCCGATGGAGTAGGCTTGGCAACTTGAGTCGCATCGGTCTGAACATCGGGCCGCACTGTGCCTCGCTCACGCATAGCTCTGGCCTCCTCACAGCGCAGCTCCAGATTGGCCCAATCCCCTTGCTTGAGCAGATTGTTCAGGTAGGTTTTGGCATCCCCTAGCTCGGCTGGCTGCTCCAGCTTGCGTTTACGCACCTGACACGCCTTGATCAGCCAAGGGTCAAAATCATTGCGCCCTGGCCCCACCCACCATTGACCAAAACCATGGGCGACCATGTCTAGTCGTTTATGCTGAGGAGCCACAAACCGCAACTTTGATTTGGCCATACCTGGGTTATTGGCCCACAGGTCGGATAGGTCAATGGTTTCGGGGGGCTGAGTATATTTCACCATGCCAATTTGGATCGCCTTGGGGCGAGGACTAACTTCAGCGCCTAGTTGTGAAACAGGTAAACCAAAATTCTCTTCTCTAAACCCTTCTTTTTCAAGATCTTGAAGTTTCTTCTTTAAAGCTCGGTCATTTGACCGACGATGCTCCGGTTGTTTGACCGACGGATCGTCGGTTATTTGACCGACAGGGCTCCGGTTGTTTGACCGATGAGAGGGTATCTCGTCGGTCAAACAACCGACAAGGCTTGGGTCATTTGACCGACAGGGCAGCGTGTCGTCGGTCAAATGACCGGCGAGAGCCGCTTGGATTTCGGGCACCCTCACCTGATATTCTTTGGCGGCCCCCCGCTTGGCTGGAGCCTTCGTTACTATGAAGCCTCGCTGCTCCAGTAGAGCCAAGCGCTTGCGGATCTGTTTATCGGTAGCAATGCCGAGCAAAAGCTGCTCAAACTGACGGATGGGCCTGGCCCCTACCCAGGGGCGTTCAACATCAGGATCATGGGCCATCGCAGCGTTAGCCCAGTATTCAAAGATGTTGAGCAGGGCCGCACCACAGGCATCGTGGTCTAGCAGCTCGTAGTAGTCTTGCCGGACAATGGCCAGGACTTGTTTAGCACAATGGGGGATACAAGATTCTCGGGTCATGATGTGTCCTCTATTTTTTGGAAGGTCAAAATAGGCCAGATAACAACGATCTAGCCAGGAAGGTTATTCAAAAATCAGGGTCCTAAAAGCCAGGGTTGCTGGCATCTTCGCAAGCGCTTCCCTCCCATTCAAAAATCAGGGTGGTGACTTGCTTTTTCTGCCGGGACTTGCGCTTGACCGGCGCATGGTGTCGGCTCACCAATCGCCACTCATGGCCTCCCCATGAAACACGGTCCCCTGGTGTGGGATCGCAATAGAAGGCGAGCACGTAATCACCCTCAATTTGGCATCGCTTGGCATAGGCGATTTGCTCCTTAACTTGCTCAGGCAGTTGAAAGCGACAGAGGAAAAAGACCGAGTTACGACGGACTCGTATCACGCTCTGCCGTGGCGTTCCCAAG
>JBCCRZ010000505.1:0-4997 GCA_039200855.1 Cyanobacteria bacterium P01_D01_bin.44
CCAGGAGATTCGCGCGGCGGAGGACCCCGAATTTGAGACGTTCTACACCAAGAACATCTTGTTGAATGAAGGTCTGCGGGCATGGCTATCGCCCCAGGACCAGCCCCATGAGAAGTTTATATTCCCCGAAGAGGTACTGCCACGTGGTAACGCTCTCTAGTGATTACATTGCAGGGCGCGATCAGGACTCTACAGGCTTTGCCTGGTGGTCTGGTAACGCTCGTTTGATTAATTTGTCGGGTAAGCTGCTGGGCGCTCACGTCGCCCATGCTGGCCTGATCGTCCTTTGGGCCGGTGCGATGACCCTCTTTGAGGTCTCTCACTTTGTGCCCGAGAAGCCGCTCTATGAGCAGGGCTTTATCTTATTGCCTCACCTTGCAACCTTGGGTTGGGGTGTGGGCCCCGGTGGGGAAGTCATTGACACCTTCCCTTACTTTGTGATCGGTGTTTTACACCTGGTGTCCTCAGCCGTGTTGGGTCTGGGTGGGGTATATCACGCCCTGCGTGGGCCTGAGACCCTGGAGGAATACTCCAGCTTCTTCCAGCAGGACTGGAAAGACAAGAATCAGATGACCAATATCATTGGCTATCACTTGATTCTTTTGGGCTGCGGTGCCTTTTTATTGGTATTCAAGGCCACTTTCTTTGGGGGGGTTTATGACACCTGGGCACCCGGCGGCGGTGACGTCCGAGTGATTACGAACCCTACCTTGAATCCGGCTGTTATCTTTGGCTATCTGCTTGACTCACCGTTTGGTGGCGACGGCTGGATTGTCGGCGTTAACAACATGGAAGACATCATTGGCGGTCATATTTGGGTTGGCCTGATTTGCATCGGGGGTGGTATCTGGCACATTTTGACCAAGCCCTTTGGCTGGGTTCGCCGTGCCTTTGTTTGGTCTGGTGAGGCTTACCTGTCCTACAGCCTGGGTGCGCTGTCCCTCATGGGCTTCATTGCATCTTGCATGGTTTGGTTCAATAACACCGCCTATCCAAGTGAGTTTTATGGCCCCACCAATGCCGAGGCGTCTCAGTCTCAGGCGATGACCTTCCTGGTCCGCGACCAGCGTTTGGGTGCAAACATTGGTGCTGCTCAAGGCCCGACGGGTTTGGGTAAGTATCTGATGCGTTCACCTACGGGTGAGATCATCTTTGGTGGTGAGACCATGCGTTTTTGGGACTTCGATGGTCCTTGGTTGGCTCCGCTCCGCGGCACCAATGGTCTTGACCTCGACAAGCTCAAGAACGATATTCAGCCGTGGCAGGTTCGCCGCGCGGCTGAGTACATGACCCACGCTCCCAACGCGTCTATTAACTCTGTGGGCGGTATCATCACTGAGATTAACTCGGTGAACTTTGTGAACCCCCGTCAGTGGTTGTCAGCGTCTCACTTTGTGCTGGGCTTCTTCTTCCTGGTCGGTCACCTGTGGCATGCGGGCCGTGCTCGTGCTGCTCTGGGTGGTTTTGAGAAGGGCCTCGATCGCGAGTCTGAGCCCGTATTGGCGATGCCTGACCTTGACTAGTATTTGAGTCTTGAGTCTGGCTGAGTCTTAAAGCCCCTGCCCTTTTGGGTAGGGGCTTTTGAATTTTTCTTGCGCCCGTAATGATGCTCCAAGTTTTACGAATACCGGAATCCACAGTGTTGAGGTCACCCCCTGGGCCCCCCTTTCTTTAGTACTATCTAAAGATGATGAGTTTTATCAGTTTTGAGGGGTCATGAGCTATCTGGGAGCGGTTCGCTGGGGGCGTTGGTTAGCAGGTTGTCTGCTGGTTTTAGGGGTTTGTTTAAGCTGGGGGCCTGCGGCTCAAGCGACGAGCTTTGACCGGCAAAATCTACGTATGCAGGATTTTGCTGGTCAAGATCTGCGGGGCAATGACTATACTCGGTCGGATATGGCGGAGGCGGACCTGAGTCATGCAAACTTACAGGGTGTCAGACTCTTTGATACCAATCTGACCCTGGCGAATCTAGAAGCCGCTGATATGACTGGGGCCACCTTAGACGGAGCGCGCTTGATTCGCGCCAATCTTAAAAATGCCATTTTAGAAGGGGCTTACGCCTTTAATACTGACTTTCGCAAGGCGGAGGTCGAAGGGGCCGACTTTACCGATGTGATGATGGACCCCAAGATGAATGACGTTCTGTGCGAAGTCGCTTCTGGGGTTAACCCGGTGACGGGCAGAGAGACGCGGGAGACTCTATTTTGTCCTTAATTTGCATTCTTAATTAAAGATATCCATGTTCAGATAGAAACCCCATAGATAGCGTTTCAGCCTGATTGGCAGTAGCTGACTTGCCGTTTCCAAGGGCGGTGAACTTATCAACATATTTGCCCAAGATGTCGCCTTCAAGATTGACAGGATCGCCGGGGCGGAGCTGCTGTAGGTTAGTTTCGGCATAGGTGACGGGGATGACCGCCACGGCAAACCAGTCACCGTCAGCAGTGCAGTCAGCCACCGTTAGGCTGATCCCGTTGACCGAGATACTGCCCTTGGGGACGATGTATCGCGCCACCTGGGGGCTATCGACATGAAAGCTAATATCCCAGGCATTGGCGGTGCGGGCTGAGGCATCTAATCGGCCTACACCGTCAACGTGGCCTGTGACAAAGTGTCCGCCAATTTTGCTGCCGACCCGCAGGGATGTCTCGAGGTTGACGACGGCGTTGTCACTCAGTTGTCCTAAGGTTGAGCGGTTTTGGGTCTCAGGTGACGCAACGGCAACAAATCCCTGGGGTAGGATGGTTTCAACTGTCAAGCAAACACCGTCAACCGCAATACTGTCTCCGAGTTCGATATCGGTTAAGATGACGCCGCAATGCCCTGGGCAGACGATTTGTAGCCGATCGTTTTCCAGATGATGAATCTTTCCTAAAGCTTGAATCAATCCGGTAAACACATTCTTATAGGAGCTTAACGAAAATCTCAGAGATTACACTGTCATGGTAAGGCAGATAGGGGCATACTGGTGTCAGTTACGATAATGAAGCATTTTTGATTTCGAGTACTGCCCCAAGCTTTGGATAATCTATTTTTTGGATAATCTATTTAACATAGACATAAGCCACATCCAACCCTAAAGTTTGCCCCTAAGGAAATCTGCCCCAAAGGAAAAGTCATGGTCCTGGAGATGGTTTGGCGAGGTATCGTCAGTTGTTCGTTATCGTCGTGAAGATGGTTGATCAGCAATCCAATCGAGTCTTATTGTTTAGCAGTTCCCAGCAGAGTCAAGAGGCTAATCCCCATGATTGAGATGAAAGTCGCGGGCATTGCGCTGGATGCCGTCTCGCGGAATCCAGTGATTTTGCTGCGAGATGCGTCTGAGCGTCGGGCTTTGCCTATTTTTATTTCCCATGAGCAGGCACGAGCCATCATTGGAGCCCTCGAAAACGAGGTCTCGACGCGCCCGATGACCCATGATTTGTTTACAAATCTGCTGGATGAGTGGGACATGGTGTTGGAACGGGTAATTATCCACTCCCTAAAGGACAATACGTTTTATGCAGTAATGACCCTGGTGCAGGGGGAAACTAAAAAGGAGTTGGATGCTCGGCCTAGCGATGCGATCGCAATTGCCCTGCGCATGGGTACCCCGATCTGGGTGATGGAAGAAGTGGTTGCCGACGCCTCAATCCCCGTTGATCGCGAAGCCGACGAAGCCGAGAAAGAAGCCTTCCGTAATTTTGTCTCTGGGCTGAGCCCGTCCGACTTTTCTGAGCGGGGCAGTTCCTTTTCTGACTCTTGACTTTTGTTTTACGCCTGGTAGTCTGTCAGCCTTAAATTTACGGGTAAGACCGACACGGAGACACGGCGATAGGGAGACGCGGCGACTTCACTTAATGAGCGATCTCCGCGTCTCCGTGTCCTCCCCTCTCCGCGTCCTTCACTAACCAAAATTTTAAACTTGACGCAGTACCAGTCAGACGTTTGCGGCTTAAATAGAGACCCCCAATGCATTACCGCCGTTTCGGTAAAACGGATTTAAACATTTCAATTTTTTCGTTGGGAACGATGCGCTGCCTGGCCTCGGCTGAGGCGGCGCATTCTGTATTAGCGGCGGCGGTGGCCCAGGGCATTAATCACATCGAGACGGCCCGTGGCTATGGTCAAAGCGAGCAGTTCATTGGTCAGGCGCTCAAAACCGGCATCGGGCGACCGCGATCTGAGCTAGTGGTGACCTCTAAACTGACGCCCAGCCCCGATGCCGATAGGATTGAACGTCAGCTGGACGAGTCTTTGGCCCGACTGGGGATCGATTACTTAGACTGTCTGGCGATTCACGGGATCAATACCCCGGAGCATCTTAGCCAGGTGCAGGCAGGGATGCTAGGGGCGATCGCAAAATTCCTAAACGATGGCCGAGTGCGCCATGTGGGGTTTTCGACCCATGGACCGCTGGCGGTGGTGCTGGGTGTGATCGCAACCGATGCGTTCGAATTCATTAACCTGCACTACTACTACTTTTTTCAACGGCTTGCCCCAGCCGTGACCCTGGCCCACGAAAAAGACATGGGCATTTTTATCATTTCCCCCGCCGACAAAGGGGGGATGCTCTACACGCCACCTGACAAGCTTCACCAGCTCTGCGCCCCGTTTGATCCGCTGGGGCTCACCTATCGCTGGTTGCTCAGTGACCCTCGCATCACCACCCTGAGCATTGGCCCAGCCGTCCCCCAAGAATTAGCCGTACCGCTCCAGGTAGCCGACCAAACCGATCCCCTCAGCGAAGCCGAACAGCAAGCCCTGGCAAGAGTCGCCCAACAGCAACCCTCGGCCTTGGGGCCCGATCAATGCAGTCAGTGTTACCAGTGCTTACCCTGCCCAGAAGCCATTCATATTCCCGAAGTATTGCGCCTGAGGAACCTAGCCGTCGCCTACGACATGACCAGCTTTGGTCAGTACCGCTACCGTATGTTTGAGAACGCCGGGCACTGGTTTCCGGGGCGCAAAGGCTCCCGCTGCACCGACTGCGGCGACTGCCTGCCCCGCTGCCCCGA
>JBCCRZ010000506.1:0-4992 GCA_039200855.1 Cyanobacteria bacterium P01_D01_bin.44
ATGGTGGGAGCGGTGGGTTCGCGATCGCGAAATACCGCCTGCAAAGATTGCTCTAACGTTTCTCCCATGGCGATGCGATTTTGAAAGGCCACGATCACCCGCGCCAAAATCGGCAGCTGGTTTTGTTCGGCTTCTAGATAGAGGGGCTCTACATATAGCAGCGACTGCTCGATGGGGATCACCAGCAAGTTACCCTGGATAGCTCGAGAGCCCTGGGTATTCCATAAAGAGATGCGCTGGGAGATCTCGGGTTCTTGATTGATGCGGGCCTCGATTTGCTCGGGGCCAAAGATGAGTTCTTGCTTGGGAAAGCGATAGAGCAAAATTCGCCCGTATTGCTCATCGTCGGAGCGGGCCGCCAGCCACGCCACCATGTTGTTGCGCCGGGCGGGGGTAAAGGGCCGCAGCAAGATAAATTCCTCTTCGGTCTCTTGGGGCAGGCGCATGATCAGGTAGTAGGGCTCTACTACCTGGGCCTCGTTGGCATAGATCTCATTGGGGGCGCGCCACTGGTCTTCGCGGTTGTAAAACTCTTGGGGATCGGTCATGTGATAGGTCAGCAGCTGATTAGACTGCACCAGCGAATAGTCCTGGGGATAGCGAATATGCTTGACCAGGGCTGGCGGCATCGCCGTCAGTGGCTGAAACATACCGGGGAAAATTTTTGACCAGGTTTGAATGACCGGATCGTCGTCGTCGGCAATGTAAAAATTTACGCTGCCGTCATAGGCATCGACCAGTACCTTGACCGAGTTGCGAATGTAGTTAAAGTCGTTGGTGCCTGGGTCAGAGTAGGGATAGCGATCGCTGGTGGTGTAAGCATCGACCATCCAATATAGATAGTTGGTGTCCGGGTCTTCTGGGGTTTCATTAGGGTTGGCGACGACTAAATAAGGGTCTTGGTCAAACTGCAAGAAGGGGGCAATGCGGCGAATGCGATCGCGAATATTGCGGCGAAACAACAGCTGGGTGTCGGCGGTAAAGTCGTTGGTAAACAGCATCTGCCAATCTCTCAGATGTTTGGCAAACAGCAGCCGCCGCCAAAAGGCCCCAATGGAGATGCCGCCCTGGCCGTCATAGACGTTGGTAACGTTGCCGTCCCCGCTGGGGTAGTCCAGCTCTTGGAGCCGGGTGGAGGTCATGATGTAGGTGTTGGTCAGTTCGCCAAAATAGATGCGCGGTGCCCCGATCGGAATGCTGCGATTGATCACCGGGTCGCTGGGGGTATGGTCAATGTCCTTGATGAAATAGTCAGGCAGTCCGCTGGGGGCGGCGGTATTCACCGGGCTCATGGTAAAGCCATAGCCGTGGGTGTAGATCAAATGCTGGTTGACCCAGGTTTTGGCTTCATCGGGCACCCGCTCGTAGTTAAGCTCACGGGCAGAGATTAGCACCTGTCGCCGCTCTTGACTGCCATCGTCCCGGGTCAGCGTATAGCGATCCACATCGGCATCGGCAAATTCGTAATACAGGCGGATCTGCTGAAGCTGACGGTTGGCCTCGAGCAATGGCCGGGTATCCCACAGGCGAATATTACGCACGGTCAGTTCATTGGCCTCAAGATCGGCGTAGGTAAGATCGCCCTGGGGGTTAAACACCTCATCTTGCACATCGGTGAGATTAAAGGCATCGCGGGTAAATTGGATGGAGCGGGCAATGTAAGGGGTCTCCCGCAGCAGCTCGTTGGGTTGCACCATAAACCGCTGCACTAACCACGGCGCTGCCGTCTCACCCACCGCCGCAAATGACAGATAGATCACTATCGCCACAATCAAAGGCCGCGAGCCGTAGGGACGACGCGATAGTTTGGGTAGATACGAATGCTTGCGAGTGCTGATGGCAACGGCCCATTCAACAAAGCTACGAAAGCCAATCTCCCAAAACAAGGTGCGCCAGAGCAGGGCCAGCGCTAGCCCAAACGAAATCAGGCAGAGCCCCGTGTTAACGGGTAAATCAACCGTGACATCGGTGAAGCTCGCGCCGTAGGTCACCCCCTGGCTCGAATAAAGCAGCTCATATCGGGTTAACCAGTGGCTCAGGGCCGTACTCAGCAGTAGCCCGCCCGCCAGGCCATAGAGATGTCGCTGCTGTTCGGGCGAGAACCCCATAAATCTTCCCTGGCTGAGGGTGTTACCTGCGAGCAGATAGATCAACGCCACGACCACCAGGGTAAATAGCAGCAGCCCCGTGAGCCAAAATTCTAAAAGTTCTAAAACGGGTAGGCGAAAAATATAAAAGCTGATGTTGTTGTTGAACAGCGGATCTGCCTGCTCAAAGGCGGTCGGGGTGAGGGCCGTTAAAATGCGGGACCATTGCCCTGAGATCACCAGGCCAAAGCTCAAACTCATCGCCATCGCTCCGAGGGCTGCAAACACCCTCGGATAAATTAACAGCGCGATCGCAACCCCCAGCAAAAAAGCCCCATGCCACGGTTGCCCCGCAATCTGCTGCAAGATTTGCCATCCGGTCTTCCATTTAAGCCACAGCGGCAGGGGCGGCAGCGCACTGACATTATCGGGTCGGGTATGCCATCGCACTAAGGCCATCTGACCGTGATAAAGCAGCAGCACTGCCACCATCAGGGCCAAACCTAAGGCCAGCGGCAAAAGCCGCTGGAGCCCCAACCCCGACTTTAAATTTTCTGCCTTGGGCAAAATGCAGTAGTCATCAAAACTTAGCCGCTGCGACAGCGATAGATTCAAAGCCGTAAAGGCAAAGCTACTCAAAAAGGCCAGTGCCCCCAGTCCGACCTGAGTCTGCAACCGCAGCCAATAGACCGCAAAATAGTCCACTGAGCTAAACCAAAAGCCCTCAGCAATGCCATAGGTGACCAGATCAAAGCCCAAAAGCAGTGCGATCGCCACCACCAGTGCTCGCCAGTAGCGAAGCTTGGCCGAAGACGATGATTTAGGCAAATTGCGAACGGTGGCCATAGCCCAAAGGCAGATGATTAAGCAAAACGATACTGATACGATTAGCGTAGTTTATCTCACTACCCAATGACCTACTGTCTCGGCATTCTCGTCAAACAAGGTCTAGTCTTGGCCGCAGACTCACGCACCAATGCGGGCGTTGACTATGTTTCGTCTTACCAAAAGCTGTTCGACTTTTCGCTGCCGGGGGAGCGGGTGATCGCCCTATGTACTTCGGGCAGTCTCTCAACGAGCCAGGCTGTTATCCACCGCTTGGGTCGCGATCTTAAGACCGGGACTGAGCCCAATTTGCATACGCTACCCACCCTCCACGATATTGCCCGCTACATTGGTCACTGCTCCAGAGCACTGCAGGATGAAGATCGCCCCTGGCTCGAAAAAGACGGCATTGATTTTCAATGCAATTTTTTGCTGGGGGGGCAAATCAATGGTGAGCCGCCCGAACTCTATTTAATCTATAGCCAGGGCAACTGCATCCAGGCCACCCCCGAAACACCGTTTTTGCAAATTGGCGAAACCAAATACGGCAAGCCAATTTTAGATCGGGCCCTCCGGTCTGAGTCGTCTTTGGATGCGATCGCAAAATATGCGCTGCTGTCGATTGACTCAACGATGCGTTCAAATATATCGGTGGGTCCCCCCATCGATATGATTTTGTACGAAACAGATACCCTGGAGCTGCGCCATCGGGCTGAGTTCCAGGCGGGCGACCCCTATCTGAGAAAAATTCGCCTCTACTGGGAAAATGCCCTGCGGGATGCCGCCAAAGCGATGCCCAATATCGAATGGAACCAGGTATCGGTACCGACGGAACCTGATTTTTCACAGGGATTAGTCTGATAGTACCGTCAATTTAATATCGCTCTCAAGGATGGCCTTCGCCTGGCTACCGTCCTTGAGGCTACCCGTCACAGGCGCAGCCTCGGGCGGGTGCCCTGCCGCTGCGATCGCAATGTGACGATCGCTCACCGCCAGCCCGTGGGTAGGGTCAAACCCACGCCAGCCGCCGCCCGGTACATACACCTCAACCCAGGCGTGCAAGTCGTGACTCAGCTGATCGGGATCGCCCTCCTGATAGCCACTGACAAACCGGGCTGCCAGTCCCACCGCCTGACACGCCTCGATAAACAGCACTGCAAAGTCGCGACAGGTGCCCGAGCCGTGACTTAGCGTTACCCCCGCTGGTTGCGGTGGCCCCTCTAATCGATGTTTGTATTCGAGGCGTTCGTAAATGGCCTGATTAAGACCAGTGAGAAAGTACCCCACGTTGTTTGCGACCTGATGTAACAGCGTCTGGGCAAAATCAATCACCCCAGGGCTGAGGGCCGTCAACCGACCCGGCAGCAAATATGGAGCCAGGCGACTGGCCAGTGCCCTCGGATAGTCAATCGGCGCAGTAATGGCCCAGGGCTCGCACAGATAGTCAAATGGGTTGTTGCGATAGGTCTCGACCACGGTCGCAGTGGAGATATGCAACTCTGTTAGGTCCTTGGGGGGAAACCAAACCTGGAGACAGGCGTTACCGTCAAGATCTAAAATTTCGGAGACCTTAGACGGGTTTGGCTCGAGGGTGATGGCAAAATGACTGAGCTGTTGCATGCCATCGCTGCGGGGACGCAGGCGCAGGGTGTGGGGGTTTAGGCGCACGGGTTGGCTGTAGGCGTAGCGGGTGGTGTGGCGGATTTGGTAGCGCATTTTTGGGAAAAGGGGGAAGGGCGAAAGGGGAAGGGGGAAGGGGAGGATTTAGATGGGGGAGATAGGGAGATAGGGGAGATAGGGGAGATGGGGTAGATAGGGGAGATGGGGTAGATAGGGGGATAGGGGAGAGAATTCTAAGTTCTAAGTTTTGAATGTTGAGTTCAAACCAAGCGGCCTTAACTCAACATTCAAAACTTAAAATTCAAAACTGTACCTTCCTCACCTTCCTCACCTTCCCCATCTCCCCCGTCTTGTCTGGCCAGTACTTTGACTCAGAAATCAACTAAGACGCCAGCGGCAAAGCAACAAAATCGGCGTAAATATGTTGGCCGATCTCATTCAGGCGAGTTTCTAAGTTATC
>JBCCRZ010000507.1:0-4977 GCA_039200855.1 Cyanobacteria bacterium P01_D01_bin.44
CCCCAGCCGTCGGCTTCTGAAACGCGACAACTCACCCAAACGCAGCCCCCAGAACCAAGACCTGAAGGCCGTTATACCGACCAAGCCGAGCCGACATACTTCTATCCGGAGACCGATCGCTATCGTGACTACTTTTTGCCCCAGGCTAATCTTTGGACGACCCCTTATCAGCGCGATCGCAAGCTGCTGCTGAGCTACTATTCTCAAATCTTTGACAATCAGGGGGCCTGGCTGGGCACGGCGGTTGTCGATATCGATGGTACTTATCTAAGTACAGTATTAGACGAGCCGGTTTTGCGACAGGGAGGGCAGCTGATGCTCTTAACCAAGACTGGCGATGTGATTGCCAATCCGGCGGATCCGGATAAGCTGGGCACCCAAACCTACGAAGATATTCCAGAGCTAAGTGCGCTTTGGGCTCAAATGGGGTCTTCAGACCCGGCTGGGTTTATCGAGGGCGAGACCGGCTACTGGGCCTATACCCAAATCCCAGAACGGGAGTGGCTGATGGTGGCCTATGTGCCCTACCGAGTGGTGTTTGGCCAGGTGATGTTGATTACCCTGGGGGCAAGTACGGCAGTGGGGTTACTGTTGGCTGGGGTCGTAGCCCTGGCGATTCGCTATCTCAATCGACGGTTGCGCCCTGTTTTAGAAGAATGCCATCGACTCTCAGAAGTGGATGATGAGATGCTCAAGCAGCTCAAAAATAAGGACGAGTTGGAGCAGCTCTCGATCTCGTTCTTTAACCTGCTAGAGCAGTTGCAACTGAGCCAGACCCGCTTTCGTCAGGAGGTTGTCCATTCCAAAGAAGTTGAGAACCAGCTCAAGCAGGCCGGAGCCAAGGTGGCCACCAATCAAATGCGCCAGCAGAAAGAGGCGCAAAAATTGGCAGACGTTGAGACCCAGCTCAAGGCGATGACGGCCCAGGCAGAGACCAGCCAGACACGCCAGCAGGAAGCGGTGCAAAAATTGGCAGACGTTGAGGCCCAGCTCAAGGCGATGACGGCCCAGGTAGAGACCAGCCAGATACGTCAGCAGAAAGTGGTGAAAAGGTTGACAGCGAAGCTGGGGACAGATCCTCAAAAGCCGCCTCAGGAAGTGGCGCATTTGAGTGAAGTGGTGTCGGTTTTAGCCACAGAAGATTTAGCGGTGGCTGAGATCGCCGACCGTGATGAAACTGATCCGGTCGTGGCTGCTCTAAATCTGTTGAGCCATCGCCTGGGCAGCACGTTTGCCCAGGTTTTGTCTGTGCTGAATCAGGTTGCTCAGCTACGACCCACTTTTACGCAGGTCACGCAGCAAATACAGGCGATTGAGCAGGGGGTCATGACCACCGCTAACGCCGTCCATGAACAAACAACGCTGGTGGCCGAGGTGCAGCAGTGGATCGAGATGACTGATGACCTTTCTCAAGTGCTGGCTCAACAAGCACTGATGGCTAACAAAGCTGGCGACACCGCCACTGATGCCCTGATGACGGGGCAGCAAAAGATGATTTCAATCGCCTCAGAGGTTGAGGGGTTTCGCGACAAGAGCCTCCAGTTAACTGAGCAGATACAGGGGATGCTTGAATCAATTGATTCGGCGACTCAGACGACTCGAGAGCACCAGCGAACGGCAAATATAGCCAGGGTTTTGTTACTGAATGCGTCAACTTTGTCGATTCGGGCGTCTCAGCAACAGCAGCCAGAAGACTTTGAAAGTTTGGTTAATCAGTTTCAAGGGGTGAGCAATCAGTTGCAACAGCTCACCGAGCAGTTTAATCAATCGCTCAAGCAACAACAAAATCAAACGCGGCAGGCCCAGTCTGCGGTGGCCAATTTGCGTCGGGATATTCAGTCTTTTAATAAATCTATGGGCGGGTTTAAATCAAGCATTAAGACCTCCCAATCGGCTTTAAGCCAGAGTCAGTCAGCGGCCCAAAAAATAACTGAGGCAGGTCAGCAAATGACCGACCTCAGTCAGCAACTAGCAGAGTTAGTTCACACCAGCCGACAGGCCCTTCAGGACATGGCTGCGATCGCACAAGCTACCCAAAATAGAACCGATTTGACCCTGCAGCAAACTCAGACAGTAGAACAATTAACCCAAGAGATGGCCACAATGACGGCTGGTTTTTTAGCCAGTGAGGGCTAGAGCGATTGCAAGAACTTTACCAGGGCCTCTCGATCAGCCGCAGACAGGGTCTCAAAAGCGGCCTTTGAACTCTCAGCTTCGCCGCCGTGCCAGAGAATGGCCTCTGCAAAGGTGCGGGCTCGACCATCGTGCAGATAGCCAGAATACGGTAAAACGGTTTGAGCAAGGCCAACCCCCCAGAGTGATGGGGTTCGCCATTCTCGGCCAGTGGCTTCAAAGTCAGCCCGATTGTCTGCGAGCCCTTCGCCCATATCGTGGAGCAGCATATCGGTGTAAGGATGAATTTCCTGATTTTCGAGGGCTGGGTACTTGTGAGCGCCTGTGTGGAAGGTGGCCGTGTGGCAAGCTGCGCAGCTTGCCTCTGAGAACAGTTGCTCACCGCGTTGGACCTGGGGATCGCTCATCAGGCTACGGGCAGGCACGGCCAGGGTTTGGGCGTACGCTGCCGCTGCAACCAGTGTGGCCTCATCGATCTCAGTCGAGCCATCTTCGGCGGGGAAGAGGGGGCTGGTAATGCCCATGTCATTGAGGTAAGCATCAGCGCTTTGCTGGAGCAAGTTAGGGCTGTTGGCCTTCCAGCCAAAGCGACCCAGGGCGATCGCTTGTTTTTGCATGTCCCAAACCTGATTGGGTCGCCCTGAAATGCCGTCCCCATTGGCATCGTCTGGGTCGGCCAGCGCTAGAATATCAGCTTCAGGGATCGCCTCGAGCAGCCCCAGGCCGTATACATGGGGTGGTGTGCGTGGAGATATCTGCACCGTCTCTGACAGCGGCTCACCGTTAGCCAGGGTAATGTTGAATTCGGGAGACCGCAGACGATAGGGGGTGCCATCGGCATAGGCACCCGCCGCTTCTCGCCAGAGAATCTCAACGGTTGCTTCTGGGGGCTCGCCGACCACGCTAAAGTCTTGAATCTGATTGCCTAACCCCAGCACTGGCGGCGCGTTTTTGAGCCTGTCTGTCTCACTGAGGGCCGAGAGATCGGCGTCGGATGGCGTGCCGTTGCTCACCCGCAGCAGTAACTGCCCTGGCTCTGCCATGCCTCGACCGTTGCGAACGTGGCAGCTGACGCAAGAGGCATTGTTAAAGACAGGCCCTAATCCAGAGTTGACCAGACCTGGCGTCAGGACAAAGGCTTCCTCAAAGGCTTCGTCGCCAAGATCGTGGTCTTTGATCCCCCGTTTTGTCAGATTGGGGGGGGCCTCTTCGTAGGCGCTAGAGGTGCGGTTAAAGGCGGTGGCTTCACCGGCTGATGCCCCAGGCGGCATCTGGGCCTGCACCGAGGCAGAGAGAAACACACCAGCTGTGATCGTTAATAGCGCTGTCGCCAGAGAGAGCAGGCGGAGCCGCCAGCGTTTAGCCGATGCACCAAAAAGTTGTTGGAGTCGCATATTTTAAGATTTGGTAGATTTAGAGGATTTGGACAAGAGGGGCTGTCTAACCCAAGTAGCTCGTCAAAGAAAATCAATTGAGCAGCGAGTGAAATGGCTCACCGCTCACCCATTTCCCCTTGCACCATGGGGAGCACTTCTTGATTGAGAAGCGTGTAGGCGATAAACAATGACGCTTGAGCTAAAGCCAGTGACTCGGTATCGCTGGGATCTGCGATCGCATTTGCCATCCCGTTCGTGGCGATATCCAGCGATTGACGAATTTGTTGATCCACAATTTCGTTTTCTGTAGTCACCAAATAGGTAAGCCCCACCGACGACTGGACTGATTTTTCGCTAGAGCCCGGAGGAGACCCTAAATAGGCAGCTTGAACACTTTTCAAGCTGCCGTTGAGGAGCTGAAGTGTTACCAGGTCCGGGGCTGTGGCCAAGAGCTGCCGTTGTTCTTCTAGAAGGGCCGGTAGCTCTTCATTGGCAACCACATCTAAACAATTAACAATGCCGCGCACAATTTCTTCAGACCCTGCTTCGACTGAGAGATAGGCACTGTTACCGGGTTGACCCGCCGTGGTCAGCAGGGTCTCATAGGGCGGATAGCCATCCCACCCGATCTGCCAAACCTCAAGCAGCTCAGTGGCAACAGCATGGGCAGACGTTGTCAGATGCCGCAAATAGAGCCGCTCGTGGGCCGTAAACGCATCCAGCGACTTGTTGCCGCTGGCTCCGTTCAAGAGGTAAGCGATGGCATCAAAGCCCTGCAAAGAAGGCAGCGTTGTCAGGTCTGCCAAGGTTTGGGCGTCAAGCATGGCCGGGTCTGTCAGCAGGGTCTCGATACCCGCTTCGTCAGACGGAAACTCCAGCGCTGCGCTGTAGCCCAGGGAGTGTACCGGGCCAAATGCGAACGCACTGCTCGCTGCCCAGGCAGAAGCGGTGTCTAACCAGGCCGCTCGGGCTGCACTCAAGTTCGCTTCGGTCGGCTCAGCCTCAAAATCTCGACCAGCTTGGGCCAGACGTGCGGCCTGGGTGGTCAGTGACCGATAAGCCGGGATAATCACCCCTGCCGAAAACTGTTGGTTAAGCTGGTGCATCGCCTCAGGTCGAGAAGGCGCGACGGCTTCTCGAGGGTTGCTCGCTTCTAGGGTTTCTGCAACGGTTGTTTCATCAATGATTGTTTCATCAATGATTGCTTCTTCAAAGATTGCTTCTTCAAAGATTGCTTCTTCAAAGATTGCTTCCTCAGCGGCTCGACTCATCTCGGGGGAAAGCAACCATATGCCCAGGGCAACGCCAGTGGTTAATCGTAAAAGACCCGTCGTTGATCGTAAAAAAACGGACGTAGCAGAGGCTGCTAACCGTCCTCGATTCATAAGCTCATGCATAGGTGATGCACATTATCCTGTGACGATAACAAGTAAGCTCGGCCCATACTGACCGTAACTTAGTATGTGAG
>JBCCRZ010000508.1:0-4969 GCA_039200855.1 Cyanobacteria bacterium P01_D01_bin.44
AGGCATTCACCATGGGCACCGTTGGAGCCCTGGCGTTACTGGCGAACCTGCTATGTTTGTTGCTGCTGACACGTCATCGCCAGGATAATCTGAACATGTCTTCTGTTTGGCTGTGCTCTCGCAACGACATTGTTGCCAACACCGCTGTCCTGGCAGCCGCAGCATGGGTGTTTCTGACTCACTCAATCTTGCCAGACCTGGCTGTGGGGCTGTTGCTTACGTTTATTTTCGCAAAGTCTGCTGGGAAAGTGCTGTCACAATCCTGGCAGGAAATGCAACAAGCCTAGAGGAGAGCATCTTACTTTAAATTCGCTAACGCTAACTTTACCAATAATTCACATCTACTTCTGTACGGATTGCCTATTCTGAGAATGATTATCATTCTAAAAACTGAGGTTTGAAGCGTGGCATATCCTAAAAAGTCAGTTATTTCGAGTGTCTGCAGAAAAGGTTCTGCGATGGCGGAGCCGGTCCTGAGGACCATCGCAATTGGCACAGCCCTGAGTCTATTCACGCTTGCTCCAGCCCAGGCGGCCACCTTTCGCCTTTCATGGATGGGGCAAATTCTGGGTTACAGTGCTGAGGGGCAATTTAGCTACGACGATGCCCAAACCTATGAAAACGGGATTGTGCGAGGGGAAGATTTAGAGGCGTTTGACATTGCCTTCTATGATCCGCAAGGCAGTCTGATTCAAGAATTTGAGGATAACCACCTCACCTATGCCGGGTTCAACTTCAATTTCGACACCCAAACGGGTGAAATTTTGCAAGATGGCTTTTTTGATGAGCCGAATGGCATTGATATTGGAGAATACACGGTTCTATTCGATGAAGCAGGTGAGCCCATTGGGGCAACGGGGCTAAATTTCTGGTCGGCGGCTCCGGTTGTGGATGGAGAGCCGATCCCCCATGTTCACTTAACCGATTTTGGCGGTGAGTTTCCTGGCCTGCCGGTGGGCTTTGGCACCCATCTCGATGTAGCTTTCTTTACCCGTACACGGGCAGAGCTTCTGGACGATCCGGGGGCAGGCGAGCAGCTTGGCCAAAGGATGGTTGCGACCCAGGTGCCTGAACCAGGTGCATTAGTTGGACTGGGTGCGATCGCACTGCTGACTCTGCGTTTACGCCGGAACTTAATGGCGGCTCGCTAAAACTAAGGCGATTGCTGATTTAGGGGATGAGCCGATCGATAACCATTGCTATTTAACTGCCTCTCACAGCGAAAGTCATCCCGAGGATCAGCAATGCAAAACTAAGGATCATAGCAACATTGAGCATCTGCCGACGACTCAATATTCTTGACCCTGGGTCAGGATAACTGACGTTTAGCGAATCCCTGGGCTGCAGGGCGATAAGTGACGGTGCGAAAGTCAACTTTGTTGTTGTAAGGACTGTACAGCGTATAACTGGCCTGGCCTGATTGACGGCCCACATTGCCAACCCCAATCACCTGGCGGGGCGTCAGGGAGTGTTCCGCCGCGATGGGGGTGGCTGCGTCCAGGGTTTGCACGGTAGACGAGAGGTCACCTGCCATAACTCGATACTGAAAGGTCAGTCCCGATCGCCCACAGAATAAAGAATTAGCTTCAGACCGAAGTACCCGATCCAACAGCGTGATGGGTTCGGTCTCGGGGGTGAGTTCGTCATCACACCCGACGGTGCTCCCGTGGATCAGCAGGCAGTCGAATTCAAAGAAACCAAAGTCAAGACCTCCGAGCCACTGGGCGGTTTCGCGAGAAACCGCATTCCAGAGCCGTTCAACCCCGGCTATGCCATGGCGCTGTTTCAACTGGGTTGCGTTCTCATCGGCTCCCCAACCATAGAGGTTAAATAACTGTTCTTCCCACCAGCCAATACAGATTTGGACAGGCACAGCCGTTTGCTGTTGAATGCGTTTGATCACCTCTTCCGAGGTCGGGCAAGGCCCGATTACATCGCCCAGGATATAGATTTCATCAACGTTTCCCTGTCGTTCAACGTCCTTTAAAACCGCTTCATAGGCGGCTATGTTCCCTTCAATGCCACTGAGAATAGCCCACTGCATCGTGTTAATTACCCGTCACCGCTCACAAACATGGGTTGGATCTTCTGCCCGCTCTGCGAATTCCAACCCCTGAGCCAACCGCCAGGCAAAGATTTTGGGTAAACCTTTTTCAATAATGGCCTGGCAGGTTTGCCGGTAGTCGTAGTCTATGGCCCGCAAGATCACCCGTTGGTCAGTGGTGTTGTAGAGGACGTAGGTGGCCTGGGGGGTACCGTGGCGAGGTTCTCCCACCGATCCGGCATTAATGATGCGCCGCACTGGCGTAGAGAAATCTTTTTGTTCTGCATCAGCCCCCGAAGAGACAACTCGAATCTGGAGTTGCCCCTGTTCTAGGGTTCTCACGTAGGGGATGTGGGTATGGCCACAAAAAAGTACCTCTGCCCCCGTAGAGAGCACGCGTTCTAGGGCAATAAAGGCATTGGTTTCTGACAACAGATACTCGTGTTGGCTATGGGGGCTGCCATGAACGAAACACATATTATCGTGGCGCAGGCTGAGGGGCAGCCCGGCCAGAAAGGTACGGGTTTCGTCCGTAACGGCTTGATTGGTCCACTCGTGGGCTAGTTTTCCCCGTTGCTCCGCCAGGAGAGAAGGATAGCTACATTCACAGGCATTCAATCCTTCTACGATGTCCTCATCCCAACACCCCTGGCAGGTAGGGATTTCCAGTTCCCGAATCCTTGAGACCACTTCATTGGGATAAGGACCATAGCCGACCAGATCCCCCAGGCAAAAGATCTTGTCTGCCCGCTGCCGATCAATATCGGTGAGGACTGCCTCCAGAGCGGCTAAATTGCTATGGATACAGGACATAACGGCAACTTTCATGCAACCTCCTGAAACTGGTTTTGTCGGATGGTGGCCTGGTGAGAGGCTAACAGAGCATCCGATAAACAACACGCTTGCAACGTGCTAACGAGAGAGGGTGGGTCAAGGGACTTTCCCATCACTTCGATACCGCTAAAGCGGTCAGGCCGGCCCTTGAGCCATTTGGGCAGCGGTAGCGCTTGAGATTGAGTGTCCCGGCTTTGCAAAAAGTCAAAATAGAAGGACTGTCCATCCGCCAGGTCAACAATGGCTTTGGCACGGATCACCTCACCGTAGGCACCCTGAGTCAGTTCAGACCAAAAGGTATCCAGGCTGGCTGAGTCTAACACCTGCCCACTCAGGTTAGCCTGCCAAAGGTTGGCCGGTTCAGGTAAGGGCATGACTGGAGAAAGCGGGGGAGCAGTGTCTGGGGGGATCTCCAGTTGAACGACTTCATCGGCCCATTGAGACCAGTCAAACTGGTTACGGTCTGTTGGGGTTGGCAAGACAGCAACGCGATGGTGTGGTACCTGGGCTAGCCAGGGCAAATCCAGACTCAGGTGATTTCCCAGTTCAAGATAAATGGGCAGATTCTCTGCTGTCCGGATCGTTGCAGGCTGATCAGTCTCAATTTTTAAGGTTGGAATATGGGCGAGCAGCCGATGGGCATCTACGCCGGAGGTCATGGGGCTGATATAAACCCCGCTTGGGCTTGAGGTGGTCTCTTGTCGGTTTAGCAGTTTCGCCAAAATCCAATGGGTTTTACCGCCCCCTAACGGTCCTGCTACCACAGTCAGCATCGGTTCCTGAGAAAGTGTAAAAATGATAATCATTATCATATAGTGTAAAACACGTTTTGTGAATGCGTAGCGTTGGGGGTTCATCCCTGGGAGGTGTTGATTTGGCTGGTGTGGAATTAATCTCGGCGGGTACAGATACCGATATTGCGATCATTGGAGCAGGGCCACAGGCGTTGACCTTGGTGACCCACCTGTTGCAAAAGAAAAAGGCGATGCGATCGCGATTTCAAATCTTTGACCCCAGCGGTTGTTGGCTCACTCAGTGGCACCGCCAATTTGCCGCCCAGGAAATTCCCCACTTGCGATCGCCCGCTGTCCATCATCCCGACCCCAATCCCCATGCCCTGCTCTCCTTTGCTGAACGCCGCCAGCAGGAGTTTTACGACCCCTATCACCGTCCAGGCACTCGCCTGTTTCAAGACTTTTGCGAAGCGGTGATTGACCGCTGGCAACTGCGGGATCGAGTCATCCCGGCCCAGGTGGTGCAGCTATTGCCTGAAAAAGGCCGGTTTCGGTTAACCTTGGCCGATGGCCACACCGTCATCGCCCGGAGAGTGGTCCTGGCCACTGGCAACCACGCCCCCCACTTGCCGGACTGGGTCAAGGCCATGCCTTCGACTACCCCACCAGAGCGGCTGTGCCACAGTTCTGAGGTGAATTTGTCAGTTCTGCCTCGACTAACCGGAGAAACGATTTTAATCATAGGGGGCGGTCTCACCAGCGGTCACCTGGCCATGGGGGCCATCCAGCGGGGGGCTAGGGTGTTACTCATGGCCCGACGACCCTTTCAAGAAAAGATTTTCGATGCTGCCCCCGGCTGGCTAGGTCCTAAGTATCTCAAGGGGTTTCTCTCAGAGACTGACTGGCAGCGGCGCAGCCAGATGATTCAGCAGGCGCGAGATGGCGGCTCCCTGACGCCAGACCTACTCACCCGGCTCAGACGCCTGTCTCGCGAAAACAAAGTTACCCTCTACGGCCAATGCCATGTGGACCAGGCCCGCTGGAAGGACAATGCCTGGCAGGTCCATTGTCACAACCCAATGGCCCACGTCTGTCTGGCCCATCAGCCGATCGCTCGGATCTGGTTGGCCACTGGTAATCAGGTCGATATCACCCGCCGTCCCCTATTGCAGGCGGTGATGCAGCGGTATCCGGTGCAGGTGGTGAATGGCTTACCGGTGCTGGATGAGGATTTGCGCTGGCCGGGTTGCGAGTTGTTTCTACTGGGCCCTTGGGCTGCTCTGCAGGTGGGTCCGGTGGCTCGGAATTTATTTGGTGGTAAGTTATGTTGCGATCGCATCATCCCTGCCCTAATTAA
>JBCCRZ010000509.1:0-4967 GCA_039200855.1 Cyanobacteria bacterium P01_D01_bin.44
GATCCGGCGACTGCCCGCCGTCGAGACCCTGGGCTCGGTGACGACAATTTGCTCAGATAAGACCGGCACCCTCACCCAAAACAAAATGGTGGTGAAGTCTATTCATACGCTGGATCAAGCACTGGCGGTCAACGGCGACGGCGGCTATACCCCGGACGGCCACTTTTGCCCCTTGGCCCCCGCTTTGGACTCCGCTACAGGCCTTGCTATGGACTCCGCTAGGGTTGACCCCCTGGCGCAAACTGCAGCGGGCCTACTTTTGCTAGACAGCCTGCTTTGCAATGACGCGGTGCTGCAAAAAGAGAACGGCGAGTGGGTGATTTTGGGCGACCCCACTGAGGGAGCGCTGATTACCCTGGCGGGCAAAGCTGGTTTGGTGCAGTCGGCCCTCCAGGGCGAACGTCGGCTCGATTTTCCGTTTTCATCTGAGCGCAAACGCATGAGCATCGTGGTAGATTGGCCCACCGCCGATCAAGCCAGTCAGCTGCCCTGGCGTCACCTCTTTACCCAGGGAGAACCCACTCCCTACGTAGTCTTTGCCAAAGGGTCTCCGGAGCTTTTACTAGACCGGTGCGATCGCGCCCTAGCGGCCTCAGACATCCAGCCCCTCACGTCGTCTTTAAAGGCTCAAATTAAACGCACTAACGAGCAGTTAGCCAGCAAAGGTAAGCGCGTGCTTGGGTTTGCCTATAAACCCCTGGCCGTCCTGCCTGCCGATATTGGGCCCGCCGATACCGACGACCCAACCCATGCCAAGATCAACCAGGTGGAGTCTCAGTTAATTTGGCTCGGAATGGTGGGCATGATCGACGCCCCCCGCCCCGAGGTCAAAGACGCCGTCAAACGCTGCCAGGCCGCTGGTATTCGCCCCGCCATGATTACCGGTGACCACCAGCTCACCGCCCAGGCCCTGGCCGAAGATTTAGGGATTTCGCCATTCTCCTCCAGAGAGGCTATAGCCCTATCGGGCATGGCTCCGCTAACGCCAACGCAGCAAAGCGCCCTCACGGGCCGTGAGCTAGAGGAGATGAGCCAGACCGAACTAGAAGCCGCCGTCCTCAATGTCAGCGTCTACGCCCGGGTCTCCCCCGAGCATAAACTGCGCATCGTCCAAGCCTTACAAAGCCAGAACCAGATTGTCGCCATGACCGGCGACGGCGTGAACGATGCCCCTGCTCTCAAGCAAGCCGAAATCGGGATCGCCATGGGCATCACCGGCACCGACGTGAGCAAAGAAGCCAGCGACATGGTCCTGCTCGACGATAATTTTGCCTCCATTGTCGCCGCCGCCGAAGAAGGGCGCGTGGTCTATAGCAACATCCGCCGATTTGTAAAATACATCCTCGGCTCTAATATTGGCGAAGTCTTGACCATTGCCCTAGCGCCCATTCTGCTGCCGATTTTAGATGTGCCCCTGACCCCCCTCCAAATTTTGTGGATGAATCTGGTCACCGACGGCTTCCCAGCCCTGGCCCTGGCGGTCGAACCTGCCGAACCCAATGTCATGGATCGCCCCCCTCACCATCCCAAGGAAAGCATCTTCGCCCGTGGACTGGGGTTCTATATGGTCCGCGTGGGCATAATTTTTTCTATTATCACCGTCACCCTAATGGTCTGGGCGTACCACTATACCCACACCGACGGCTACCCCGGCGACCCCGAAACCTGGAAAACCATGGTCTTTACCATGCTCTGTTTGGCCCAGATGGGGCACGCGATTTCGGTGCGATCTCACAACCGCCTGGCGATTGAGCTAAATCCGTTTTCAAATCCCTTTGTCCTGGCCGCGGTGATCATCACCACCGCTTTGCAGCTGATGTTAATCTATGTCGAGCCATTACGACAGTTTTTTGGTACAAATATATTATCGGCCCAGGAGCTCGCAGTCTGTTTTGGCTTTAGTACGTTACTGTTTGTGTGGGTCGAGTTAGAAAAAATGTTTGTGCGCTGGGTGCTCAAAAAGAAAAGGGTTGATTGACTTTGGGGAATGGAGAATGGGGAATGGGGAATGGGTAACGGGGAATAGGGAATTAGGAATGGGTAACGGGGAATGTTGGTAGGGGCGTCACGGCATGCGCCCAATGCAGGACAATCAATGCCCAATGCAGGATAATAAATAAAGCACGATGGATAAAAAGCCAATGCCAGTGCAAGCGCGAACCAGAAAATCACCAGCGGCAAAGCGTCAGCCCAGACCTCAGCGGCGGCGATTTTCGCCGTTTGGGCTGATGCGCAACTTAACTGTGTCGATGGCGGGGGGGGCTCTTTTGGTAGGAGCCTTTGCAGGGTACGCCTTTTGGCGCTCGGGGCCGCGCTTTTTAGAAGGGCTAAAAATGATGGTCACGCCGTCGCCCCCCCAAGAAACCGTCGATGCCCGGACTGTGGTGGTCCAGCAAATTGCCGATGCCAGCGAGTTGACCACCGCCATTTTTTCCATGGAAGTGGTGGTCCCTACGGCTAGCGATCGCACCTTTGGCGGCTACACCATTGGCAAAACCAATTTGCTCTACATTGCCTATGGCGAAGTCCGCGCCGGGCTAGACCTCAGCGAAATCTCTATCACCGATGTGACCGTTTCAGAGCCGTCCTCTTCAGAGCCGTCCTCAACTCCGACAGACCCTGCCGCCCCCCGGCAAGTGACCCTCACCCTACCTGCCCCCAAGATTTTAGACAGTAACCTTGATTTAGACCAATCGCGAGTATACGATTACAATCGCGGTCTGTTGGGTCTGGGCCCCGACCGTGCCCCCCAGCTCCAAAGTCTGGCCCAAACCACCGCCCTCAATAAAATAGAACAGGCCGCCTGTGAGCAAGGCATCCTCAACCATGCCAATGAGCGTGCCGAGCTAGTCGTCGGCCAGCTGGTTCAAAATCTGGACTACAGCCAGGTCACCGTCAAAACCCAGCTGCCCGTTACCTGCGGCAGCAGCGACATGCTAGCAGGTCCCGAGGCTCCAGGGCCTTGACCCACTTGGATAGATGTTGCTCACCAGTGAACGGGTCCCTACCGTTGAGCAGGCCCAGACAATCCTGCGTTGGTATGCTTATCGCTGGCGCGCCGAAGAATATCACAAGATCCTAAAATCTGGCTGTCAGGTGGAGCGCTACCGCCTCGCAGCTGAGGGAAAGTCAGGGTAGCCACTCACATCTCAGCCTGAGAAACCTGGTCTCTTAGACTAAGACCGTGGGCTGTGAATTTTAGTCAACATTGCTTCTATGGCTCCTACTTACTTTCGACGTGAGCCAGATCGGCCGCGTGTCTCGCCAATGACTCACGGGCAGTTTCCCAGACAGCATCTTCGTCATAGAGAGCCGAATGTAGATAGGCCACCGTCATCCGTTGGACAATGGCCAGGCGGTCCGGGTTTTCGTCGCCGGTTTCCTTTGCATCATATCCCGCGATCCCGCCAAGCCCATGCATTCCGCCTATCAGCGTCAAAAGGCTGTCGCAGCCGGGGCCATCGCGATAGGCAGCGGTATACCATTCTGACCCGCGTACAGTCATGAACGGGTTCACATCCGCATCGCCGACAACCACGAGAGATTTCGTGATTAAATGCGAGTAATCTGGGTTCAGTTCCGTGAAGTTCTCACGTGCAAAGTCGCTCAGTTCATCTCCGCCATTGCCGGGAGGGGCCAGGAGAACTCCGACCTTGATCCGGGGTTCGATCACGCTGACGTCGTGGTCGGCGTCTCGCCTGGAGTCCGTCAATCGTGCGCCGAGCAACATACCGACTGTCTGCCCCCCCATTGAGTGACCAACTGCGGCGATCTTTCCCTGATCCAACCGTCCAGAAAGGGTGGGAATCATCCGCTCGATTTCAGACAGATTATCCAGAATCAGTTTCATCTCGTCGACCCGCGACCGCCAGAACAGCGGTGCGCCCGGAAGATCATGAGACAGGCCCGCGACTTTCGAGTTGGCATGTGTGGGCTGAATCACTGCGAAGCCCTGTTCTGCATAGAAGTTTGCGAGCGGGCCGTACCCATCCTTTGAGGGCAGATACAGGGACGGACCATCGCCGTGAGACAAGAGGATGATCGGGAGTTTGCTCCCCTCCAAAGGGGCCGTAATTCGCATTTCGAGCGGTTGTCCGCGTTGCGGTGCGGACAGCGTCACGGGACTGATCGAGATCGTTTGGCGGGTCTCACCAACCGGAAGGTGCCGCGACTTGTCGAGAAGTTTGTTCATTTTGGTTGAGGGATGGCTACTGGCTAACCAGACTTAGCGGGAAAAGTCAGGGAGTTAGAGGAGGTCATTTTCAGGCACCCCTCCCAAGGAGGGGATTTAATAAGAAAAAGCCCTGGAATATTTCCAGAGCTTAGCTGTTTGATTAAAAGCCAAGTCAAGTAGTGTACTTTGACGCAATTTCTTAAAAAAGATTTTCTTCATCCTTGAAGAGAACCGCACACAGCAGGTTTGGCAAGGACTAGGGAAATCTTTTCTCCCCATACAGTAATAACTGCATAAGGAGAAAAGAGTTTCGAGAAATGGTTACATTTCAGGACTTTCAACAGCGTCGTCGGGTTCAGAAACATTTTCAACGGTGGTTTCGTCCACAGCGGTTTCATCCACAGCGGAGGAGACCGGCTCACCGTCAGCGGGTTCTGACTCAACCACCTCTTCGCCCTCTGACTCGATTAGAGCCGCGAGGTCAGGGGGCAAAATCACCTGATCGATGACATGGATAACGCCATTGCTGGCTTCCACATCCGCTAGTAAGACATTCGCCTCATTAATCTGGATCAGGCTATCCACGGTAGAGACGGTAATGTCACTCCCCTCAGCGGTGGTGATTTCACCTTCCGCCAGTTCTTCAGAGAGCACCGCATCGGCCACCACGTGATAAGACAACACCTTAACCAAGGTGTCTTTGTTCTCAGGCAACAGCAGGGACTCAAGCATGCCTTCGGGCAGGGCCTCAAACGCCTCGTCAGTCGGAGCAAATACCGTGAAAGGCCCTTCA
>JBCCRZ010000510.1:0-4966 GCA_039200855.1 Cyanobacteria bacterium P01_D01_bin.44
ATTTAGGGCTCAAATGGAGCAAAGGCGAGGGATTCTTGAGCAACTGCCTGGACTGGTGGCTAGGGGCATCCTTGATCAACCCACCGCTGATCTTCGGGCGTATCAGGTGCAGACTGAGTTAGCGGCATTGCAGCAGCAGCAGGCGGCCCTGCCTCCGGTGAACCTACAGGAGCTAACCCAAGCGGTAGCGATTCCACAGTTTTGGCAAGATCTATCCGAAGCGGAACGGCGGTTCTTTTTTCGTGAGTTTATCCGCCAGGTCTTAATCTCTCGAGACGGTCCAGATTGGGCTCTGCAGTTAGACTTTATTTTCTAAAGGGGCAAGGAACCAGGCGTCAGTTTTATTCTGCCGCGGGGAGGTCTGACGGAATCGCTGGCGCTGTATCTGCTGGCGCTGCAGGGCTGGTCTGAACCTCAACCGGGGCGGTCGTTGGCTGCGCCGCGTTGGGGGGGGCTAGCAGGTTTGCACTCAAGACAACAGTGGTCGCCATAAATAGCACCGTCAGTGTCCAAGTCGCACGATTGAGGGTGGTCTCAGCGCTTTTAGTGCTGGTAAATAACTGAGCCTGGCCCCCCAAGGCACCTAAGCCATCACCTTTGGGACTGTGCAGCAGCACCAAAATAGTTAAACCCGCCGCTGCCACTACCCAGACTATTTGTACAACCGTTGTCAACATTTCAATCTACGCTTAAATTCTGCGTTTGTGTTCGAACGAATCTACATCCTATCGTAGGAATGGGCCTGCCGGTAGGATGGGTTTTGAGGCCAGTGGGTTTCAAGGTTAGAGCGAGACCCGCACTGGCGTTCGATTGGGCTTGACCTGCAGCGTTGCCGGGAGCAGCATTGACTGCCCGGTCATTTCATCTGGCTTAGGCAAATTGAGGATCTCTAGAATCGTCGGGGCGATGTCGGCTAACCGGCCATCCTCGCGGAGGTTAGGCTCACAGCCATAACCGGGGATCTTAAGCCGCTCCCCTTCAACCAGGATAAAGGGCACCGGGTTAGTGGTATGGGCGGTCCAGGGTTTGCCCTGCTCATCGCACATATATTCAGCGTTGCCGTGGTCAGCAATGATAATGGTGCTGCCCCCGGCTTGGCTCACAGCCCCCACCAGACGACCCACCTGGGTGTCAACCGTTTGTAAGGCCTCAACGGTGGCATCCATCTTGCCCGTGTGGCCCACCATATCAGGGTTGGCGTAGTTGATCACTACCAACGAATAGATCCCCTTTTGAATGGCCGCGATCGCAACGTCAGTCACCTTTTGGGCAGACATGGCTGGATCTTTGTCGTAGGTCGCCACCATCGGGCTGGGCACCAGTTCGCGATCTTCGCCCTCAAAAGGCTCCTCCAGGCCACCATTAAAGAAATAAGTGACATGGGCGTACTTTTCAGTTTCAGCCGTGCGGAACTGCTTAAGCCCGTGGTCTGCCACCACCTGCCCCAGAATATTGCTCAAGTTTTGTGGCTCAAACGCCAACGAGACCGGCAACGACCCATCGTATTGGGTCATGGTGACAAATGCGAGGGGGGCGATTTGGGCTCGCTCAAATCCATTGAAGTTTGGATCCACAAATGCCTGGGTGAGCTGACGCGCCCGGTCAGGCCGGAAGTTAAAGAAAATCACCCCGTCTCCAGGCTCAACTGCACCGGGTGCTAAGCGCATCGGCTCAACAAACTCATCCGTGGTGTCGGCTGCATAGGCGGCTTTGATCGCTTCGACGGCGGTGCACTGCTCCCCTTCGCCGTCTACCGTCATGACCTGATAGACCTTTTCAATGCGCTCCCAGCGGTGGTCGCGATCCATCGCAAAATAACGGCCGCTCAGGGTCACAATGCGGCCAAACCCATTCTCGCTGATGTAGTCTTGGATCTTTTGCAACGCCAAATGTCCGTCGCTGGGCTTGGTATCTCGACCATCGGTGATGGCATGGATGCACACCTCTGATAGATCTTGCGTTCTGGCCATGTCGAGCAGACCAAACAGATGATTAAGGTGAGAATGCACACCGCCCTCTGAGCAGAGCCCCACTAAGTGAAGCTTGCTGCCGTTGTAGCGGACTTTCTGACAAACCTCTAAAAGTGCCGGATTTTCCTGGAGGGTGCCGTCTTCTACCGCATCAGAAATGCGCACCAGCTCTTGGGGCACCACCCGCCCTGCACCAATATTCAGATGCCCGACCTCAGAGTTACCCATCTGCCCATCGGGCAACCCCACATCTTTACCAGACGTTCTAATGGTTGTGTGCGGATAAGCCCCCCAAAGACTGTCAATCACCGGGGTGTTGGCAGAGGTAACCGCATTGCCATCCAACTCTTCTCGGTAGCCCCAGCCATCTAAAATGACGAGTACCATCGGAGAAATCGGCACCTGTGTCATACTAGAACGTCCTTTTTTCAAGTGTTGACAAAAGTCTCAGAGATCATATCATTCAGACCTCTCAGGATCTTTAGGTTTTATTCACAATTTCTTATCGGTAATCTAAGTTTAGGTTTAACAATAGAGATCTCTATGAAGTTATCTGCAAAGTTATCTGCAGACCACAGAAGCAAGTTTGACGCTTTAAAGTCATGACTGATGAGATCGTTGATCAGCTGTAAACCAAGTTAGTTAAATATCCAGGCTGCCCAGAACAGCGCTACGTTTTTTTAAAGATGGAAAATTTGATAGTTGAGCGTGGGAAGGTCTTGTTTCTGGAGATACCATATCACAGGTAAATGGGTCCTTTAAGACATTACTTCCAAGAACCCACGGGAGCTAGGGTACACCTGCCCACTATAGACTAGGTCTTAGACAACTACGCCTGGACACAGCCGGTAGAAAAACGAGACAAAACACCTCAACTAGCTCTACCCCTTCGTGACCTTTTTCGCAGCAGCTTTCGCCTTTTGCTTTTCCCGCTGCTTTTCTCTCTTTGCAGCTGTTTTTGCCGCTTTTTCCGCTTCTATTTTCTCAAGTTTAGCACGTTCCTTTTCCTCGGCAATCTTATCGAGATAGTAGTGATAGTCACCTCGGTAAAGCTTCAGTTCACCCTCCCTTAGCTCAACAATCTTATTGGCAATTTGAGAGATAAAAAAGCGATCGTGGGACACCACGAGTACAGTGCCCTCATAGCTTTGGAGGGCGGTCTCCAGCATCTCCTTAGCGGGAATATCGAGGTGATTGGTGGGCTCGTCTAACACCAACAGATTGGCCGGGCGCAGCAACATTTTAGCCAGGGCTAGTCGAGCCTTTTCTCCACCGCTCAGAGCTGAGACGGGCTTAAATGCAGTGTCTCCGCTGAATAAAAAACGCCCTAAAAGGGTGCGAACTTCTTCGTTTTTCCAGTCAGGGACTTCGTCATGGATAGTCGCCATTACGGTCTTGTCGAGGTCAAGGGCCTCTGCCTGGTTTTGCTCAAAATAGCTGGGGAGCACGTTGTGCTGGCCAATCCGGGCCTCGCCCTCGGTGGGGGGCTCTAGCCCCATAATCAGGCGCAGCAGGGTCGATTTACCGGCTCCATTTGGGCCTACAAAGGCAATCCGATCCCCGCGTTCGATGAGCAAATTTGCTCCGAGAAATAAAATATTGTCATCGTAGATGTGGGTGAGTTCTTCGATTTGCACTACCTCACGGCCACTGCGGGGCGCTGGTGAAAATTGGAATTGCAATGTTTTGAGATCTGAGATGGGGGCGTCGATGCGCTCAATTTTTTCGAGCTGCCGTTCACGACTTTTGGCCTGGGTGCTGCGGGTGGCGCTGGCCCGAAAGCGATCGACAAAGACCTGCTGTTTGGCAATTTCTTTTTGCTGGCGGTCGTAGGTGGCTTGTTGGGCGATTTTACTTTCGGCTTTTTGCTGGAGGTAGGCGCTGTAGTTACCCAGATAGGTGGTCGAGACGCCCCGCTCAGTTTCTACAATCTGGGTGCAGAGGCGGTCGAGGAATTCTCGGTCGTGGGAGACGATCACCATCGGGGTGGTCAGCCCTTTGAGGTAAGATTCGAGCCATTCAATGGTTTCGAGATCAAGGTGGTTGGTGGGCTCGTCCAGCAGTAGCAGATCGGGTGATTTCAGCATCACCTTGCCCAGCCCCATGCGCATCTGCCAGCCGCCGCTAAAGGAGCTGACGAGGCGATCCCCATCGTCTGACTGGAACCCCATCTCGGGGAGGGTTTTTTCAATTCGAGCTTCGAGGCCATAGCCGTCGAGGGCTTCAAACTGGCGCTGTTTGCGATCGAGCTGATGGATTAGCTTTTCTAACTCGTCGGGATCGGCAGACTCCATCTGAATGGGAATTTCATGCAGGGCGTGCTGCACGGCATTGGCTTCTTCAAAGACAGTCCAAAATTCTTCGCGGACCGTGCGGCGCAAATCCACTTCAAATTCTTGATTGAGATAGCCGATGTGCAACTCCGCTGGCCTCACGATCGCGCCAGAGGTAGGCTCAATTTCGCCCATGACGATCTTGAGCTGGGTTGATTTACCCGCGCCGTTAACCCCAACCAGACCAACCCGGTCCCCAGGTTTGACTTCCCAGTTGATATCTCGAAGCACCTCGCCAGCGGGATAGACCTTAGTGATATTTTCGAGACGCAGCATAGTAAAGGATAGCCCTAAGACGTGATGTTAACCTCTGTAAACTTTAACAAATATTTTGAATTGGTCTAGCCGTCTGTCAAAGCTAAATCTTCGGGTTTGGTGAGTGCGCTGCGCTGGTGAGTGCGCTGCGCTGGCGAATAGGTGAATACCGGAGCTACCACATCTCACCACCTCACCTCCCTTAACACCTACGGCATCAATAAAGGAGCGCCTGCGATCGCATCCAAATTAACCGACTGTAGCAGGCTCTCAAATTCGCTTTGGGCCTCTAGATCATCGGGGTTTTGCATAATATGACTGGACAATAGCTGGGTCGCGTCAAACCAGAGGCTGTTTTCAGCTGCGATCGCGGCTCGTTCAACGTTGGTGGCAGCAGCGTCCATCTGG
>JBCCRZ010000511.1:0-4960 GCA_039200855.1 Cyanobacteria bacterium P01_D01_bin.44
CAACCATGAGCCAATTTGACGAACTAACCGTCGAATCTTAGAAGCTACAAAACATTAGGAAGCGTTCCTATGAAGGGTGCAATCAACCGGGTTGTCACGTATGCAGATAGCAGGCTGCCCCCTTTTGTCCTTATTTAAGTCCGATCATGCTGAAAACCTACATTCGACGCAGCCCACTTCTGTTCGTCCTCAGCATCTTGCTGCTCGGCGGGGGATTTTGGGTGAGTATTCTCTGGCTCCCCGTGCTTTGGGTATGGCTTTTCAACTGCTTGCCGGGTCTGGCACTGCTGCTGACCTGGTTTTTGGCCGCTCGCTATCGCAGCAAACGCTGGTGGGTGATTGGCATCGGCGCTGTGCTGACGCTCTTGATCACGGTCCCTATCGGGTTGCTCAATCTCCTTGGATATTCTTTTGAAGCCAGCACCCGACCCGTTACGGATGTTAGCCAGTATGCCGAGGTGAGATCGTCCTACGGTAACGCTCCGGTCAGCCATTTCCCTGAAACGATTCCACCGGAAGCGACAAACGTGAAGTTCTACTACCGCCCTGGAGCCTTCCAAGGATCGTCATCGATACAGGTACGGATGCAGCTGCCCCCGGAGATGTGGAGCAGGCTTAAGGCTGAGTATGAAGCCGTCGCTCAGTATCGTTACACCGGAGAGGATCGCAACAGTCGTTCTTTTAGCTCTGAGGAAGAAGCCGCCGCGATCTCGCATGTTTCCTGGTTCCTTACCAGTGATGAATATTCTTCGTTTCCAGACTCATACGAGATTCTGATTTTCGGCTTTCAAGACAACGCAGATCTCGATCTCGTCATCTGCTATGGGGTGGCTCTCAATGCCGACCCGCCTGAGATCGTTTATTGGACGAACGGATAACCCCGCTCAAAGCATCAGGAGGAAGAACCATGAAGCGCGCGATCGCACTGGGTTTGCTGACAGTTCTATTAGTAATTGGAGTTGGCTGTATCAGCAGCCCTCAGGATGGGATTACGCCAGACACGTTTGAAACCTTTGCCGACTGGTGTCACAACAAAGCGAGATTATCCCGACAGGCTCGGCATACGGTCAACACACTCTTAGACAAAGCCGGAACCCGTGAGTGTGACCAGGCCACAGATATTCTGTCGAATCTGACAGAGCTTAACCTCAGTCAAGAGCGGCCTTTTTCTCGTCAAATCTCGGATTTAGGGCCTGTATCTAGTCTGACCAATCTGACCAAGCTCAGCGTCAGCAGCGAGCAAATTACAGATGTGGCTCCCTTAGCCCGTCTAGAAAATCTGGCTGGGCTTAACCTCAACTACAACCCCATCGTGGACATCACGCCTTTGGCCAATCTGAGCAATCTGACTAACCTTTACCTGACAGGGACTCAAGTCACAAATTTAACCCCTTTGGCCAATCTGACCCGCTTAAGCGTGCTCGATCTGTCTTACAACAACATCACAGAGACGACGCCCTTAGCAGGCCTCACCAATCTGACCGTACTTTATCTCCGGCACAATCAAATCGCCGACATTGCTCCCCTAGCTCGTCTGACTAATCTAACCGAGCTTTGGCTTGACGCCAATCAGATTACAGACGTAGCTCCGCTGGCCGATTTGACAAATCTGACCGTGCTTTGGCTCCATAACAATCAAATTGCCGACATCTCCTCACTCGCCAATCTCACCAATCTCACTGAGCTTTGGCTCAGTTTTAATCAAGTTACAGACGTTTCCCCGCTCGCCAATCTCACTCATCTGACCAAGCTTCAGCTTTATCGCAATCAGATTGTGGATATTTCTCCTCTGGCTAACCTAACTAACCTGCCTGAGCTTAACCTCAACGACAATCAAATCGTAAATGTTTCTCCGTTAGCCAACCTGACCAGTCTGACTCAGCTCTCCCTCGATCGTAATCAAATCGTGAATATTTCTGCTTTAGAGAGCCTAACCAAATTACAATATCTTCCGCTCCGAGAAAATCCACTCAGCGATCGCACTTGTCCGGTCCAGCCTGAAACAGTTTGTGTGTTCTAAGATGATTAGCTCCGCCCCGGACAATTTTCCGCTGAACCGCAGTGCTTAGGCGCTTGCAGCTAAATAGGCTCCCTGCCGTTGCCCATTACCCATTACCCATTACCCTTTTCAGCCGGGCATTTTATTTATGCGCGGTCCCCTTAGCTAGCTGTCTGCCAACAAAATTAACCGTAGCGGATCTAAATAAACCGTCCAAGGTAGGGGCTGATCTTTTAGCAAAGACCATTTTTGTTTAAAGACCTCTGCTTGCAAATGGTAGTCTTGCTCATGGGTGGGTGGGCCATGCAGTTTCAAATATAGGGTCATGCGGTGAGGCGTTTCGCTGGTGCCTGCGAGCCAACAGCGAAAGGTATTGGGGGGCAGGGGCGGTGGCGAAGATAGAGACGCTGTAGAGATGCCGTATGTGGCATCTCTCAGAAAGGTGATCTGGTGGGCTCGAATACCGATTTGGGCAAGATTTTTGGGTGGGGGTTCAACGGTTCGGAGGGTGCATTGCCAGTGGCGGGCATCGATTTGGTTAGGGCCAAGCGCTACCGCAGGAGAGAAGTTTTTACAGCCCGTCAGTTGGGCTACACCCACCGTCCTGGGTTGTTCAAAAATACGATGTTTTGGGCCATGGGTAATCACCACACCCTTGTCTAACACAAGTAGCTGACGACAGACCCGGTAGGCTTCTTCTAAGTTGTGGGTGACCAGTAAGGTGATGCCGTGATAGCTCTGAAGTCGGTTGACTAACTGTTGTTCAATTTGATTGCGCAGATGGGTATCAAGGGCCGAGAAGGGTTCATCGAGCAGTAAGACTTCGGGCTGGCTGGCTAGGGCTCGGGCCAGGGCAACGCGTTGTTGCTGCCCACCAGACAGTTCGTGGGGATAGTGCCCAGCCAGATGTTCGAGGTGGACAGCAACCAGTTGCTGAGTAACCGTGGCTTTGATCTGATCGGGCGACAGCTGCGATCGCAGGCCAAAGGCAACGTTTTGGGCGACGGTCAGATGGGGAAACAGGGCATAGTTCTGAAAGAGAATACCGATTTTGCGATCGCAGCTCAGCAAATTAATCCCCAACTTCGAATCAAACAGCACCCGATCATTGAGTACAATCCGCCCCGCATCTGGGGTCTCAATCCCGGCAATGCAGCGCAAGATCAAACTCTTGCCAGCCCCGGAAGCCCCTAATAGGCCAAGCGGCTGGTGATCTGTGGAGAAAGATACGTTTAGGGTAAAGTTGGGGAGGTGTTTGGTGAGGGTAACGGAGAGGGAGGAAGTGGGGAAGGAAAGAGGACGCGGAGATGGGGGAATGGGGGGACGCGGAGATAGGCTTCGACGTGAGCTCAGCCGAATGGGAGATAGGGAAGATGGGGAAGGAGAAAAAGACAACTTACTCCTAAGCATCCTATCTCCCCTATCTCCCCTATCTCCCCTATCTCCCCTATCTCCCCTGCTCCCCTGCTCCTCTAATCCTCTGCTCTCCTGCTCCCGTGCTCCCAACCTCTCCCTCGACTGCCACCTATTCACAAACACCAACCCCCCCAGCGCAACGACCAAAATCACCCCGGTCCAGATAGCGGCTTCGCGAATATCACCGCCTTCGACGGCGAAGTAGATAGCCATCGGCAGGGTTTGGGTGCGCCCTGGAATGTTGCCTGCCAGCATCAGGGTAGCGCCAAATTCGCCCAGGGCTCGCGCAAAGGCCAGCGTAGCCCCAGCCAAGAGACCGGGTAAGGCCAGGGGCAGCGTAATTCGCCAAAAGACTTTTAGCTCTGATGCGCCCAGGGTACGGGCGGCCTGTTGCAGGTTACTGTCAATTTGCTCAAACGCACCCAGGGTGGTTTTGTACATCAGTGGGAAGGCCACCACCGTCGCGGTGATCACCGCGGCATACCAGGTAAAGACCACATTGATGTCAGCGTTGGAGAGCAGCAACCCGAGGGGTCCATTTTTACCCAGCAGCAGCAGTAATAAAAAACCCAATACTGTTGGGGGTAGCACCATGGGTGCTAGCAAAATACTATCCAGCAGCGATCGCAATCGTCCCCGATAGCGCTGCATAAAGTGAGCAGCAACGATGCCCAAGAAAAAGGTAACGACGGTGGCAATCGTCGCAATTCTTAGGGAGATCCAGAGGGGAGATAGATCGAGCATGGAGGTCAAAGGACGAAGAAAAAATCAACCTAAATCTGGCCAAACCCGAATTGTTTGAAGGTCTCTTGGGCCGCATCCGTCGTAAGAAAATCAATGAAGGTTTGAGCAGCCTCAGGGTCAGGCGTATCTTGAACAACCGCAATCGGGTATACGATGGGGGGGTGAGCGTCTGCGGATGCAGTTGCTAACACCTTTACCTGATCGGAGAGAGCTGCATCGGTGGCGTAAACCATACCCAGCTCAGCGTTGCCGCTTTCGACGGCAGTCAGAACGCTGCGGACATTGTTGCCAAAGACAAACTTAGGTTGCAAGACCTCTAACAGGTCTAGTTTTGCAAACACTTGCTCGGCATACTGTCCAGCCGGAACACTGCGAAATTCACCGACTGCGAAACGGCTGATATCGGCGTTTCGCAGCTGAGCAATTTTGGTAATTTGCAGGTTAGAGTTGACGGGAGCAATCAACACCAGGCTATTGGTGACCAGGTTTTGGCGAGAGTCAGGCACTATCAACCCGTTCTCCAACAGTGCATCCATCTGTGGGGTGGCAGCCGAGAAAAAGACATCTGCTGGGGCACCCTGCTCAATCTGTCGCTGGAGCGCGCCGGAGGAACCAAAGTTGTAGTCTACAAAAATGTTAGGATAGGCAGCGCTAAACTGAGGTGCGATCGCATCTAGCGCATCTTGCAAACTGGCCGCAGCAGACACAGTCACGGTGACAGATGTATTCGAACCATTGCCGGGGTCACTATCTAGGCTATTGTCAACCCCCGATATCGCTAGCGGCCCCCCCGAACTACAG
>JBCCRZ010000512.1:0-4943 GCA_039200855.1 Cyanobacteria bacterium P01_D01_bin.44
AGGATCCGATTTAGCCCTTTCACTCAACCAGACTGCTTTTCTGTGTGTGTCAGGGGAGACAAAGGCTATGTTGAAACCGATCTGTTTCAACCGTATTTGAGGCGCGTTATTCCCAGGGCAGGGGGCAAGCAGCTATCTCCGCTGATTAATCATTTTGTGGGGGGGGTTGAGCTATGTACGGCAAGCATCCGCAATTTTCGCAATAAAGTCATGCAAAAAACCCCCTATGAGGGTCTACATCGTTTATTAGACAGAACCTATCAGGCTATCTCAGAAAATGCTCCCCCCCCGGTTAATTACACAGATATGACCCAGGTCAGTCGATTGGTTGATGCCTTATTAGAGGAGAAGAATCGAGTATGAAGTTGCTGATTACGGGTTCATCAGGCTTTTTAGGGCAATATGTGGTTGCGGCTGCACTGCAGCGAGGACATCAGGTTCGAGCAGTGGTCCGTCCAGCAACACAGACGCAGCCAATTTCTTGGTCTCAACATCCTCAAGTCGAATTTGTGAAATTAGATTTGCGCAGGCGCGCAGGTATCCAAGACGCTATTGATGGCGTTGACGCAGTGATTCATCTGGCGGCTGCAAAGGCAGGCGATTTTTACACCCAATTTGCAGGTACTGTTGTAGCCACAGAAAACTTGCTACTGTCAATGGCTGAAACCCCTGTGAAACGTTTGGTTGCGATTAGCACATTCTCAGTCTACGACTATGCCAAGATGAAAAGCGGCACGATACTAGATGAAGACTCTCCAATTGTTGAAGAGCCTTTATATCGGGATGAATATACACAAACTAAGTTGTTGCAAGAGACCCTTGTTCGTGACTTTGAGAAAAAACAAGCCGGTTTAGTCACCATATTACGCCCTGGGGTTATCTACGGGAGAGATAACCTCTGGACGGCAAGGTTGGGGGCCAGCTTAGGTCAAAATTCTTGGTTGCGAATTGGAGCCTATGCAAAGCTTCCGCTCGCCTACGTAGAAAATTGTGCAGAAGCCATCGTTCTTTCTGCTGAGCAGGAAGCAGCCATTGGACAGACCTTGAACGTTGTAGATGACGATTTACCCACCCAGCGAAGCTATGCGAAGCAGTTAATCAAGGGAATGGCGAATCCACCGCGATTCATTCCGGTTAATTGGACCCTTATGTATTCGCTAGGAAATCTTGCATGGGCAATCAACCAGCGGTTTTTAGGTGGGCAAGCAAAACTGCCGGGTATTTTAGTGCCGGCTAGGCTACAAGCAAGATTCAAACCTTTGAAGTTTAGCAATCAAAAAATAAAACATTGTCTGGGGTGGATGCCGAGGCACTCTCTCAAGGTTTCGCTAGAACGCAGTTTTGATGATGATGATCTTCTCAAGGTAAATCCTGTGCAAACTCAAAAAGTTTCTCAGGCCGTTGGCTAGTCAACTGACAACGACTGCCCGTTTAGCCTGGATTGCCCCAGTTCAGTTCATTGATTCAATAAATTCAATGCGTATCGCTTATTTGACAGGGACTTATCCCCGTGTGACAGACACCTTTATTCAGCGAGAGGTTGCCGTCCTTCGGGAAAATGGGATGAATGTCCACACATTTTCTGTTCGTCAACCAGATGAGCAGCAGATTGTAGGGCCAGAACAAAAAGAAGAGAGAGAGGGGACCTTTTATCTACTACCGCCTAATTTAGGCCAATTAGCATGGGCACACCTGCGTCTCATCATGCAGTCTCCGGGTAGATACATCAAAGCAGTACAGCTTGCTTGGCAAACCCATCAACCAGGGATAAAAGGCACCCTGTACCAGCTCTTTTACTTTGCAGAAGCCGGTCTTCTATCATCCCAAATTTGCGATCGCAACATTCAACATCTCCATAATCACTTCGGCAATTCCAGTTGCACAGTGGCCATGCTGGCTTCGGCATTGGGTGGTTTTAGCTACAGCTTTACGATGCACGGTCCAAGCATCTTCTTTGAACCCAAGCATTGGAAAATTGATGAAAAAATTAAACGGGCGCTCTTCGTCGTTTGCATCAGTGACTTTTGCCGCAGCCAAGCTATGGTGTTTTCCCCTTACAGCATGTGGGATAAGATGCACATCGTTCACTGTGGGGTAAACCCTAGTCAGTTCTTGCCAGCCACACATCAGGGAGTCGGTTATCGTCTGCTATTTGTGGGTCGATTAGCCGCAGTGAAGGGATTGCCGATATTGCTGGAAGGCTTGAGGATACTGAAGCAAGCTTTCCCGAATATCATATTGACGCTGGTTGGCGATGGCCCAGATCGAACGATGCTCGAAAGCCAAACAGCTCAATTAGGGTTGGGTGAACACGTTCGATTTGTTGGCTACAAGTCTCAAGCTGAGGTTCGTCAATACCTTCAAGAAACAGACGTCTTTGTCTTGCCGAGTTTTGCGGAGGGGGTGCCTGTCTGCTTGATGGAATCAATGGCATCGGGGGTGCCTGTCATAGCCACTGCAATTGCAGGCGTGAGTGAGTTGGTTGAAGATGGCGTTAGCGGCTACGTTATACCGCCTGGCAATGCCAATCTCCTAGCCGAGCGCATAGAAGCCCTGCTGAGAAACCCTCAGCTTAGAGAAACCTTTGGTTTGGCAGGACGGTCCAAAGTGACCAAGGAGTTTAATCTTTCTGCCGAGGCAAGACGATTTTGCCTGGTGTTAACATCTTCACTAGCAGGTAAAAAGGAGGCTATTCGCCCGGAGCTAAAACACCTCAGGCATCTGCAGTCCAGTCAAACAGCCTGATTTTGAAAAGCTGAGTGATAAAAATGCTTTGGGGTAGCGCACCCGCCGGGAGCATGCCTGCTTAAAGACCCTTAGGGTTAGTCATAGCTCACTTGCTTTGGTGAGCTACTTTTAGGCCAAATGCGCAACGAGAGAAAATTGATTAGATACAATACCCAAAACAGGTTAGCTCTCTTCATGAGTAGGCTTTCTGTCAAATTAGACGCCACAATTATCATCATCAGGGCAATAGGCCAAAGATCCTCTGGCGTTGTCGCACAGTACGAGCGTTTTAGGGACAGTACTAAGGTGGCAACATATCCAATCAGAAAAATCGTCAATCCAATAATCCCGAGATCGACAACCAGGTCAATAAAGCCATTGTGAGCGTGGGCTGGCATATATACTTCTGATAATCCAGGTACGCCACGAGCTATCGGATTGTCAGGTAACCAAAAGGATTCTCGACCAAAACCAAGCCAGAGGTTTGAACCCAGCTTGGAAAAGGCACTCTCCCAGATCAGCGTTCTGCCAGTGAGGGTTGGGTCGCCCCCTACGGTGGATACTAAAAGTTCCCAATTGCTAAAGATATAAACACCTAGAATTAAAATGACCAAACAGGCTGCATCCACTAAAAAAACGGTTCGCCTGCCTCGCCATCTAAATCTTTGATAGGCGAGAATCACAAACGCTAAGGGCATAAAGACAACTAAACCTGTCTTTGACGTCGACAAAACAATCATTACGATGGACAGGGCCGAAGCAATCCGGGCCAGCAATGTCTCAAGCCAATTTTTATTATTTGTGCCCAAAACAAAAAAGGTCACAAGCGTCATCGTCATGTAGGCCGAAAAGGCATTTTTCGATGCATAAATCCCCTTCCAGGCACCGCTAAATCTATCATTTGCATGAATCCCCACTGAAGGAATTGCAACGATATAAAAGAGGCATATCAGGGCAGCTATGCCGAGGGCGATGGAGAGTAACCTGAGCTGCTGGTTGGGGCCAAATCGAGTTGCAAAGTATAGGCTAAATGCCGTCATTGGCACGATTTCCCCTCGGATACTTTCGATGGCGGCATCAGGGTAATTAGACCACATAAATGAAACAGCAGTGAACCCAAGGAGTAGCCAAATCAAGCCGCCTTTTCGAATGGCCCTCAGCGTCGATCGCCATCGAAGTAACGAAAATACCAATGCTATTAGGGCAAAAGAATACCGGAGTTTTGTGACTGTTGAAGGAGAATCGCTAAAAATAGTGTCAAAAACACCCAAGAAGAAAACCAGGACCAAAATCGATATTCCCTGTTCAAATAAATTCAGGAAGCGTTGCTGATGATTGCCCTGGGATTGATAAAAAGAAGAGGTATACACAAGTTAAGCAGAACGCTGAAAATAATTAGACTCTGAAACCCATGGCGAGTAACGCCCTGATACTAAGCAATGCTCAGCAAGCCACAGAGCTCTGCGATCGCTAGGCTCAAACCATCGCTCAATCACATTGGACCAAGGAACCAGGTGCTTGATACCATCCTGAGCCAGCTGAGATGAGACCGATAGTTGCTCATAAAGTTGAGGCTGACTCGTTAGACGCTCAATCCGATGCGCAAGTGCCCGAGCATTGCCAGCCGGAAAAATCATGGCATTCACAGCGTGGTGGAGCCGACCTGCAAAGAGAGGGTGATCGGATGCCACGATAGGGATATTGGCAGAGAGCCCAGTATCAATCAAGTTTAAATTATTTTCCGGATATTCATGGCGACTGGGAATCACCAAAATATCGGCCTGGTCAAATAAATCACTAAATCCTTGTTCAGGGATTGTCTCTAGAAATTCAATATTGTCTGTCAGGTGCAACTGATCGGCTTGGGCACGAAATCGATAGGTTTCACCCGTACCGACTAATTTAAGAGTAGCTTTGAGCCCTCTAGAGCGCAGCTGAACCATCGCAATGAGTAAATCACCAACCCCTTTAGCGGAAACTATGGGCCCTGTGTAAAGGAGCTGCAACGGTTTTTCGGTAATGTCTAGCTGTTTGGATCGTTGAGCATCTGCCCCCATTAAATGAGGCCAGGCCCAAGGAACTATCTTGCGCGGGTCAACACCGGCTTGTTGCAAGATACCTGCACTTGCTAGCCCCTGGCCACCCACCCAGTACACCAGAGGATGATTCAGCAAATTAGCTGTCCGAATGACATCCCAGCTCGGATCGAGTTGGGC
>JBCCRZ010000513.1:0-4934 GCA_039200855.1 Cyanobacteria bacterium P01_D01_bin.44
CTATCTTAGCCGAGCTACAAGCTGAGCCCGAGGATAGCGCTACCACTGAACGCAGCCCCAGCAGCAAGGCCTGACCATCAATGCCTTCAAAACTGACATTAAGGTTCCCGGCCAGTCTCTGAGCAGGGTGACCATTGAGATAAATCTTGTCGAGCGGGCTGAGCTGTTGCCAGAGGTGCTCACGCAGATGGAGCAGTCGCGTTGACTCTTCTGCCATCTGGGCTAATCCCAACTCGACGGCTTTAGCAAAACCCACAATTTGTGGCGTGTAGAGCGTACCGGAGCGCATGCCCCGCTCATGCCCGCCCCCGTGTAGCTGAGGTGACAGCTGTACGCGGGGGGTTCGTCGCCTGACGTAGAGGGCACCGATGCCTTTGGGGCCATAGACCTTGTGGGCGGTCATCGACATCAGATGAATATTCATCGCCTGTACATCCAAAGGGACTTTGCCAAGGGCCTGGGCAGCGTCGGTGTGCAAAATCACGTCCCGTGCCTGGCAAAGTGCGCCAATGTCTGCCAAGGGCTGCAATACCCCGATTTCATTATTGGCAGCCATCACCGACACCAAAACCGTGTCGGGGCGAATGGTCTCATTTAAGAGAGCAATATCGACTAGACCATCGGGCTGCACGGGTAGATAGGTTACCTCAAAGCCCAATGACTCTAAATACTGACACGGGTCGAGCACCGCGCTGTGCTCAGTTTGCAGCGTAATGATATGCCTGCCGTGGTTAAAATACGCCTCGGCTACCCCCTTGATAGCCAGGTTATTGGCCTCCGTCGCCCCGCTGGTAAACACAATTTCTTCTGGAATCGCATTGATCGCAGTTGCCAGGGTCTGCCGCGACTGCTTAATCGCGGACTCAGCCGCCCAACCATAGGCATGCAGGCTACTGGAGTTACCAAAATGCTCCGTAAAAAACGGTAGCATGGCATCTAGCACACCTGGGTCAACCGGTGTCGTAGCGTGGGCATCGAGGTAGATAGGCAGGGACATTTTGGATTATTGTGAACACGCCGACTCATATCATCCTCAACTTAGCAATTTTGGGGCGCAAGGCTGAGCCCAAGTGGAATCTGCCGATTGCGCTGGGTGCTCTGGTGCCCGATGCGGCGATGTTTGTTTTTTATGGGTGGACAAAAGGGGTCCAACAGCTGCCGGAGCGACAGATTTGGGGGACGCTTTACTATGCTCCGGCCTGGCAAAATACGTTTGATCTATGGAATTCGATCCCGTTGGCGCTGTTGGGCATGGGTTTAGGGCTTTGGCTAAGGCGGAGTAGACGATACAAGCTAGCGGGAAATGCGATCGCAATCGGCTGCACCAGCGTCATTTTGCATTGTTTACAAGACTTTCCCACCCACCGCGATGATGCCCATCGCCACTTTTGGCCGCTGAGCAATTTTCGCTTTGAGAGCCCCATTTCATATTGGGACCCCGACCACTACGGCGCTCTTTTTGCACCTTTTGAGCTAATGCTATTGATCATCGCCAGTCTCTATGTCTTTCGCTTAATTCATGCTCGCTGGGCTAGAGGGTTATTAATTGCAACTAACTGCATCTTAATAGTCGGTTATCTTACGTTCTATTTTTAATTACGACATTTTGCCGATCACAAAAACGTTTTACCGATCACAAAATTGTACTAATCTATTAGCAGAACGCCTCATACTCAGTCTTCACCCTTCATACACTGACTCTACTCTTTTACCTGTGCAGAGCACAGGCATCTACTGCGCAATTCAGTTTTGCCCCGGCCTTGCATGCGGATATTGCTCGTTGATAGTGACGAATCTCTCAAGGACATGCTCCAGAACAGTTTGATGGAGCATGGCTATGCAGTTGAAAGCGTGAGCGACGGTGAATCAGCTTTGAGCTACTGCTCTTTTATGGTCTACGACCTGCTGATCTTAAAGGCCGGGATGCCGATTGATGGCATCGGGTTGTGTAGGCAGTTACGGCAACGAGGCCAACGAGTGCCGATTTTGCTATTGACGGAGCAAGACAATAGTCCTGAGCTTATTAACGGCCTTAACGCAGGGGCTGACGACTGTCTCACCAAGCCGTTTAATCTCGAAGAACTCAATGCCCGAGTTCGCACCTTGCTGCGTCGGGAAAGTCTACCCCAGTTGCCAATTTTCAAGCAAGGGGCTCTGCGGATTGATTTTAATACCTTTGAGGTGACTTATCGCGAGCATGAGTTAAATCTCACCCCTAAAGAATATGCTCTGATGGCGCTCTTCTGTCAGTCTCCGCAGCGGGTGTTTACACTCCAAGATATTTTAGATAAGCTGTGGGACCTGGAGGAGCCCCCCCAAGAAAGTACGGTCCGGGCTCATATTAAGGGCCTGCGTAAAGAACTCAAATCAGCTGGGGCACCCACCGACTTGGTAGAGACCGTTTACGGCATTGGCTATCGTTTAAAGCCAAACGATCAGCCTGAGCCACCTCGGGTGTTGTTTGGTCGGCGCTCAACGGATCAACTTGGCCCTATCGGGTTGTCTGGCAAAGATAAAATAGAGCACTTGCTGGCTCGAGCCAAAGCATGGCAGCAATGCAGAGAGCATTTGCTTACCTATCTAACTAGCCTAAAGCAAGCAGCGGTGGCCCTGGCAACCCCACCAGTGCCAGATCAAGTGCATCAGGATGCCTGCTTTGCAGCCCATCGGTTGGCAGGTACTTTAGGGAGCTTTGGCCTGTCTACCGGATCGCAGATTGCTCAAACTTTGGATCAGTTACTGCGCTTAAAAACGCCTTTGTCCCCCGCACGGGTGCCAGAGTTTCAGGGGCTTGTGGGTGCGCTCGAGCAGGCCATGAACGAATCGCCCCCGACCCAACCAGGTATTCCCATACCCAAGGCGTTGCTGCTAATTGTCAATGCCACGGCTGAGCTAAACCAACAGGTCACCAATGCAGCCATGACGGCTGAGATGCAAACTGCGATCGCACCCTCCTTTCGCGAGGCCATGGAGTCCTTTGAAAAAGAGGCCACCCTACCCGATGGGGTCCTGCTCAACATTCGCTTTGATCACCCCACTGTCGATGAAGCGATGGCGTTCTTGGAGTATCTAAACCAAGATCACCCAGAGATACCCGCTCTGGTGATTGCCGAAAATGCACAAATGCTAGAACGCCTGGCTGTCGCTTCTCGCGGGGGACGCTTATTTTTAGACTCCCCAATTACTCCAAACCAAATCATCAATGCGATTACCCAGGCACTACACTCATCGCCTAAAAGCGCCAAAATTCTCATCGTTGACGATGATCCATATCTATTACATCTATTGCAAAGCCTGCTAGCCCCCTGGCGATTTGAGATTACCGTTTTAGAAAAGCCCCAAGCGTTTTGGAGGGTCTTGCATCAGGTTGAGCCTGACCTGGTCGTTCTTGATGTTGACATGCCTGAGATCACAGGCATTCAACTTTGTCAGCTACTCCGCAGTGACCCTCGCTGGGCACAGCTCCCTGTTCTCTTCTTAACCGTTCATACCGATGCCGATATCGAGACAGAAATATTCGCGGTAGGCGCTGATGATTATGTCAACAAACCTGTGACAGCCGACGCTCTGGCAAATCGCATTTTAAATCGTCTGGCGCGGGTCCGTCGCCGGTTAATCTGACGTGATTCACGAGATATTCATAACCGTCTGTTTTTATGGGGGTATGGAATTTCGAACCCTATGAGGCTAATGTACGTTTTATGGTACATCTTCATCAAATATCCCTGGGGTTCTGAGACAGCCGGTCTAATCAAGTCATTTGAAGACAGATAGCCTGGAGGGTCTCATCTCCAGGCTATCTGTCCGCCCAGAATCATGTCTCCCACTTTGCCCAAACGTATCCTACTGATAGACGATGAAATATCGATTCACGTCATTGTGAAAATTAGCCTACAGACAGAAGCCAATTGGGTAACCTTGAAAGCGGTATCAGGCACAGAGGGATTAACCCAGGCAAATACTCAGCTTCCAGATGCGATTTTGCTGGATATGATGCTACCTGATATGGATGGGAATTTTGTGCTCAATCGATTGCAATCAAACCCACGCACCCGAGAGATTCCAGTTATTTTGCTAACCGCTCAAGTAGATGCCGATACGCTGTCTCCCGCCTCCAGGCGTTTGTCAGCCGGTGTGATTCCCAAACCCTTTGACTCATTGACCCTGGCGGCCCAAATTGCAATGTTGTTGGGTTGGTAGATACCATACATTTGTATGGACATACATCATAACTTTTAAGCCCATACCCTTCATAAGTTCTTCACAAGTGAAGGTTAGGGTGATGTGTGAACTTGTGAATATATCTGCCACAAGCTGTGAGTGAGAATCTGTAGGTGTATCAATGACCCTTCAAAAGATGGCCAACCGGATGAGTAAGCTCGATCAGGGGAAAGTCGATGCAATGATTTCAGCCATCGCAGACGGTAAATATTCCCTGGCCTGTGCCATTTTCCTCAGCTCCACTGGTTATAACCCTGGCCTCTATATGCCGTATCGTACGTATCATCGCCTCAGAAAAGCTCATGAACAAGTTGCTAAAAAAAGTCAGCTAGCCTGACCGACGATAGTTTTGAACGGAGGCAGGGGGTGCGATCGCGCCTGACAATTTAGGATCCGCCACAGGGGTTTGAGCCATTAGCTGCAATGGGATGACCCCGGCCCAGACAGGTAAGTCATAGTCTGCCTTATCATCTATCGGCGGACCCGTACGAACTTTGGCAGAGGCTTCTGTAATGGGCAGTGCCAGCACCGTCGTGCCAGACAGCTCTGTTGGGCTGGGCTGGCGAATGGACGCCCATCGCCCCGGAATCACCTGCTCTGTAAAAGCCTGCAGCGCCGTTTGCTTTTCAGCCAGATCATCAACCCGCTGGGCAGTCCCAAATAGCACCACCGAGCGATAGTTCATGGAATGGTGAAAGGCCGATCGCGCCAGC
>JBCCRZ010000514.1:0-4908 GCA_039200855.1 Cyanobacteria bacterium P01_D01_bin.44
ACATCATCCAACCGCTCAAGACTTCCCTGAAGCGTCTGGAGCGTATTGGCAAAGCGCACCAAGTTATTGACCGGCCCCTGAAAACTCCCCATCAGTAGCTGAAAGGCGACCAGCATTCCGATGGAAAGACTGCCGTGGATAACGCGCCAGCCGCCGATGATTAAGAGCGACAGGGCGGCGAGGGTAGAGAGCAACGAGGGCAGCAGGCCGAGTAGCCGATTGGTCAGGCCCAGCTCTTGCTGGGCGTTGATGGCTTTGGTGTAATACCCTGCCCAGCGGGCAAAAAAGTCGGACTCCAGGCCCGAGGCTTTAAGGGTTTCGATGCTTTGCAGACCGGCAATGCCAACCCCGGAGGCTTTTCCATATTCTTGGATCAAGCGGCGGTTGGCATCGACGCGCTGGCGAGAGACCCACTGCAGCACAATCACGTTGGTGGCGGCAAAGGCGACCACGATCAGGGTGAGGGGAATGTCGTATTGCAGCATTGCGATCGCATAAAACACAATCATCACCATACTGATCGCGGTGGTGGTGAGCCGACCGGAGAGGACACTGGCAACGCTGTCGTTAAGATCGATGCGATCGCTAATTTCCCCGGCAAATCGCTGGGCATAAAACCCCACCGGCAGGCGCAGCACGTGCCAGACAAACCGGCTGGCCATGCCCACCGATAGCTTGACCTTAAGGGCGCGCAGATAGCGCAGCTGTAGGCCGGTCAGCACCGCTTGCAAGACCACCGTCAGCGCCATCCCCAGGAGCACGTATGGCAGCCAGTCGAGGCGCTTGGCGAGGAGCACGTTATCAATAAAAACTCGACTAAACGCAGGCAGCGCCAGGGTGGGCAACACCAGCAAAAACCCTGCCAGGGTGCAAAAGGCGAGTGCCCCTATCGACCCTTGTAAACGGTGCTTTAACCCCCTCAGGGCCGTTGCCCGATGACCACCCGGTGCAAAGGTTTCACCGGGCTCAAAGGTGAGGGTCACCCCGGTATAGCCTTCGTCAAAATCATCAGGGGTAACTTTGCGAGGGCCTACCGCCGGATCATTCAGGTAAACACGCTTCTCGTCAAAGCCATCCACCACTAAAAAGTGGTTGAAATTCCAAAACACAATAAAGGGCGGGGGCAGCTGCCGGAGGCTCTCAATACTTTTTTTGAACCCCTTGGCCAACAGCCCATAGTTGCGGGCGGCTTTGAGCACATTGGCGGCGGTCACCCCATCGCGGGAAACCCCACAGGCCTGGCGTAGCTCGGCCAGGGGTACGTGGCGACCGTAGTGACCCAACACCATGCTGAGGGCGGCGGCACCACATTCCACCGCTTCCATCTGGAGGACCGTGGGGGTTTTGACCCGAGCCATAATCTAGGGATCCAAAAACGGCAAAATAAAGGCGAGTGGGGCTTTTTCTTCGAGGGTGACCCGTGCGATCGCAGGCATCCCAGCCATGGGGGCCATGTCGCTGGTGCCGGTTGACCAGTAAAAATCCCCATTTTCGTCACGCTCAGGAACGGTGACCACCTCCACATAGGCTTGCTCAAAGCCCGTTTCCCGCGCTGCCTCGATCGTGGTAATTGGTGGCTCAGACACTGATTCGACGCGCCCCAATAGCCCGCCCGCCACCTGCGCCCCTTCCACATCGGGGATCAGCAACACCTCCATTCCCGGATAGATTTGGGCAATCTCCCCGGCGCTAAAGTAGGCCACGCCTTGCAACCCATCCGAGGGCGTCTCACCATAAACGATTACCCCCCGCCCTGTGGTAGTTACCGGGATGCGACCAAATATGCTCCATGCCAGGCCACAGGCAAACAGCCCACCCAGGGCCGCCAAGGGCAACCAGCTGCGCGGCGTGACAATCTGCATTAGCTGGTCTAGCTGTTCCGGCGAAGATAGCCGCTCCAGGGCTTCTTTCCGAAAAATACTATTATCACCCATTACGATCCCTCATCGACATCCAACCCCCAGATGTTTCAGCATCCAGTCAAACTTTGTGCCCCCCTCAGAAACCCGCTGCAGCTCATCGAGATCCAGTTCGTCATCCAATGCAACGGATAGCGAACCCTGATCTGCCCCCTCCCCCACGGAGACCACAGCGGATAGCAAATTCGCCATCTGGGTGGCAATCACCCGATAAAACCGGGCTGCAAAGGCCAGATCTTCTTGCAGCTTAATTGCGACTTTCTGTCTGGGGATTGCTAACAACAACGCATCGCTTACGGCATGAATCCGCACCGGCAAGGGTTGAAAATCGAGAAAGGAAATAATCCCTGGTAGACCGCCGCGCGAGATATAAGCCATCGGCTTAAAATCTTGGGTCGCACCATGCTGTTCAAGCCCTTGAAAGCACAGCGATAGGGGATCGCAGGGGCGATCGGTAGTTGCGATCGCAAGCTGACCATCCAGGACGGTATACAGCGCATCCACCGGACGCCCCGCATGGAGCAAGACCCGATCCGCCGCCAGCTTTTCAACCCGACCTGAGTTCATCATCCAGGCCAGATCGCTGTCGTGCAGTTCCCCAAAGACAAACAGCGCCTCTTTCACCATCTGCCCCGACTGATATCGCAACAGCTCAGATTGCTCAAACAGCAGCCGAATCCGCTCTGACATAATCAACGCCAGGGCTCGATAAAAGTGAGCCGCAAACCCAACATCTTGCCTGAGCTTATTCAACAGCTCAGTTTTTGGGATTGTCAGCACCAACGCCCGATCCACTGCCCTGACAGACACCACTGGTTTGGCATCAAACAGCCAGCCTTCACCCAGCAACTCCCCCCGCGACAGTCGGGTAATTTCCTCATCTCCCCCAGGAGCATGCACCGACAGACTGCCCTCTAACAACAGATAGAGAGCATCTAGCGTCTGACCAGGGCTAATTAGAACGTCGGCTGCTGTCAGCTGTTGACGCTGCCCGTGGGTCACCAGCCAATCAATATCGGGGTTACTCAACTCTCGGAGCAAAATATCTGACATAAGCTCAACTATCCGACAGACCTAACTAGGGGTGACAGTCACAAAAACAAATTGCCATGGCTCCGCAGCTGGGCAAACCACGCTCTAAAGCATAGCGCTCTAAAGCCTCAATCAATCTTTTATGCGAACAAAATTTAGAATTACCCTTGCTTCTTATCAAACTTCCAATCAAATTCTCATAAATATCTAAGTTTTCCTGACAATGCCTGCTTTTTAGCTAGCTTTGTTTTTCGTAAAAATTCTAATTAAATTCTCATAAACTCTTAAGCTTTCATAGCGAAAGGTCTATCCTCTCGTTGTTTTTTTCTCTTGAAATGTTAATTTTATTTAGAAAAGTATCAGATAATACCTAAACTCGCTGTTGCATCCAAAGGGGTGGGTGCTACCATTAGTTTTGGGCATTGGCATGCCAATGAAAATCGATACGCTTGGCTGGCTTTTAGCAGCTAAGTGTTCAGCAGCTAAGTGTAAAGTTGACTTGTTTTCTATCGAGGCAATTTCAAATGGAAGAGCAAATTAAAAAGATCGTCGATCAGGGCGTTGAGCTAGCTGAAGACGCTCTTAAGGAAGTTGCAGGCGGCAAAGGTATTCAGGAGCGTCGTCTAGATCAACTAGACACCAACGATCAAAGCAAGAGTGTTGACGACATTCAAGCAACCCGTCTGGATCAGCTGGACACCAACGATCAGTCTAAGTAAGTTTCTTGGCCACTAGGCTAACGACTCAATAGCCCATACTCGCAAGAGTACTTTAAATTGATTTTACAAGGGGTTTTCTCGTTGTGACCAACGGCGGGGAAATCCTTTTGTACGAGCGAATTCGTATGAACGAACTGGGTGTTTCCCTCCAAATGCTTTGAACACTATGCTTCAAACACTATGAATGTGACAGGGACGAGAGAATTAATCGGAATTTCACCGCTCCTAGCTTGTTCTCTAACTCTAGCATTTCAGCCTGTCTCCCTAACACCTAACAGCTAACACCTAACACTGAAGTGGGATGTTATTTAATCGCAGATCCCTTAGAGGAAAGTGGAAAAGCTGGGGAAAGTCTGAGCAATTGCACAGCTCCAAAAACATCAGCCTGATCTTTCAGAAAGGCTAGCTCCAAGAAGACATAAGTTCAACAAAGAAAGGTTGCTCTCAGAATCTTCTAAGACATTTTTACCTGTCTACCAAGATTGGCATTCTGTGATCTCTCTACAATGAATTTGATGTCTTCCAATCTTTCAAGATGCCTTCTGTCTCATATGAATTCTTCCGTAACGTAACGGCAAAACTCTCTTATAACGGTCTGACTCTACTGTTAGATCCAATGCTGTCAAAGAAGGGTACACTGCCTTCTTTTGCTGGCATCGCCGCGAACCCTATAATCGATCTACCCATCAGTGAAGAAAGCATTTTAGACGGTATTGATGCGGTACTAGTGAGCCACATGCATGTTGATCATTTCGATTCAGCGGCAGCAGACAAGCTACCTAAAGACGTGCCTATCTTTACGCCCGATAATCAAGCGCCAACTGACCTTTCAAATCCGCTTCATTCAGGTAAAACGTTTTTAGCTCGACTGACAGAAAAAGGCTTCACTAATGTAACGACGATGGCTCCTGATAACTGTAGCTTTAAAGGCGTTTTGATGACGCAGGAGTTTGGTCAGCATGGCATCGGTAAGTTGGGTCAGATGATGGGTGGAGTGAACGGTATCATCTTGCAAGCGCAGAACCAGCCAACTATCTATTGGACAAGCGACACAATACTTGATGAAGACGGTCACGTTGAAGCCATCTTGAGAAAGTATCAACCGGATATTGTGATTGCACACACAGGCGGAGCCGTTATCAACTCTATCGCGCCTGATCCTTTAATGATGGACGAAGCCCAGGCAGTAAAATTCTTTCAGCTAGCTAAGCAAAATAATCCAAATGCCGTGATTGTAG
>JBCCRZ010000515.1:0-4903 GCA_039200855.1 Cyanobacteria bacterium P01_D01_bin.44
GCGTAAAAGGTGCCTTCAACTTCGACAATATCATCCTGATTGAGACGATCTACCTCAATGATCGTTCTAGGTGGATACGGCCCTTCTCCCCAAAGCTCTTCCTGAATCTGATTCACAATTGGCCGATATCGATACATATCCGTCACATACACGACAAGCCGGACAGCATCTTGCAGCGTGGCCCCTTCGGAGTCAGCAATTAACTGCATGTTCATAAAGGCCTGTCTGACCCGACCTTCCTCATCCGGGACTAATGTGTTGGTCTCAGGATCAATACCCCGCATCCCGGCAACATAGATAAAATCTCCGGCTCGTGTACCCAACCCCCAGGTCGCCGTTGGAATGATGCCGCCCGGTGGCGAAAGAGACCGGACACCATTGGGAGACACCGGCTGCTCTTCTTGTGCGGCAGCTTTAGGAATGCTCACCACCATAGACAATAAACCAATCCACAAAACAATCGGCTTTACATTCATACCCTCTCCTCAAAACACACCAAGATGCGCGCCCAAGAAGCTATCCAGCTATCTCTGACGCGCCATCTGTCCAACCCTAACATAGCCCCTGAATAGACCTCAAATCCATTGAGGACACTGTAACCGTAGCTACGTCCCCAAGGTAGCTGAGCCAGGGCTATTGTTGCCTGTGACGTCTGATCGCAGTCCGCAGACCAAAGATGCCAGCCGTCAAGAGCCCTAGCAAAGAAGATGGCTCAGGCACCTGCCCAACGGACGGGGTTAAGTCAGCAAACAACTCGCTGGCATCAAAGGAGAGATTATCAAAACTCGCATCCAGAGAAACCAATGCATTGGGCGCAAGCCCATCGACGGCAGCTGTTTGTCCCTGGCTCTCCCCCGGCAGCGTATCGGTATCCACCTGAATATGTAGCGGCACTTCCTCAGAGAAATCTGGTTCAGCCAAATTGATAGCCGCGACCATATCCCACAGCGGGTTGGGGTTCACATCGCCGCCCACGACTACCAGGGAGAAATCTAGAAACTCAGCCGCTACCGTGCTCTCAGGTGTGCCAAAATCGAGCCAGGCCTGGTAGTCATCGCGGGTAAACTCAATCTGATTGGTGCCATCCAGCGGCATCATCTGGATATTTAGCCCCGTCTCACCGGCTGCAAAGACCTCCGAAGCTGCTAGCGGATCGACCCAGACATTGAACTCGGCAACCTCATTGGTCGAAAACGGTGGCTCAGGAATCACCTCCAAATTTCCGGGCACAAAGACCGCGCCCCCCATGGTTTGCAGTACCGAAATGTTGTCTACGATGGCGGGATCCATCCGCAGGGCCTCGGCAATGTTGGTAAACGCCCCGCTGGAGAAAACGGCCACCGGCTCAGGGGAGTTGTTGATCGTCTCAACAATCAGCTCCGCCGCTGGGGTGAACTCAATATCGGGCACCGTGTCGGGGACGCTCACAAAGGGCGCATAAAAATTGTCAGCATCATTGCGAATAAACCCAGGGAAAGCATTATCCCCAGACAGGGGAACTGCGCTGCCAATCCCCACTGGAATATCTGTGACATCTAAGCGACCTAGGAGTTGCTTTAGCCCCGTTTGGAAGCTGGGGTTCTCTGGTCGCGCCACCCCGTGGGACATCGTGATCGCTTGGATATCAAACTCGGGGTTGGCTAGCAGGTAAGCCAGGGCTGCAAAGCCGTCTTGACTGCCATCGTCATCAAAAATCAGTGGGGTCCTGGTGAGAGATGCACCGTAGGCTGCTCGGTCTGAGAAATGAGCGTCAGCCGCGATCGCAACCAGGAGGGTTGCTGCCATCAGTAGGGAACTTTTCAAGGGAGCGCTTTGCCAAAGTTGCTTCGCCATGCTGAGAACTCCGCGATTCGTTGTTAAACACAAATAAAAGCTAAAAGCTCATTCAAACTGAAGGATAGTCACCTTGCCCTCGGGTAGCCCAAGATAGGGTTGAACAGCCGTCTCAATCTGTCTAAGCTGCCCCAAGGCTCGCCCACAGGGAAACCCGTATTTGGCCTGCACCCGGTCGCTGGCAATCTGTAGCGATTCACGGGACCGCTCGAGAAACTCAGTGACGATGTAGGCTTCGCCCGCTGTGAAATAGTCTTTTACCACCAGGGAGGGCGAGTAACAGGTCTCTTGCTTGCCATCGGGCCATTGGATTTTGAAGTGGATTTCAGGCATGGGGAAGGGCGAAGGGGAAGGGCGAAGGGGAAAAGGCGAAAGGTGAAGGGGTTGATTTTGTGCCTGCCCAACTCAGGATTGGAGGGAGCAGGGAAGTCTGGCAGGTAGACAGCACTACAATCAAATCTCAAATTTGCCAGGGACTCTGTAACGGTGGCTACCTGGGGCGGTTGCCCATGGGTTTAACGTCGGAAAATGCGTGTAAGACATAAAATTAATGCATTTTTTGCATAAAACCATATTGTTTTGTTACGAACGGTAAAGTCTGCTACAAAAGCAAGTTTTCTGGGTTGAGAGGGTGGTTAAAGATTCAAATCTTACCTTTATGAATAATTTAGTTTCTCTCTTATTGCCTGCGGTGCTTGGGCTGGTGGCAGGCATGGGCCATGGGATTGTCTCTCACTACGCAGGGTTACCCATGTCCCTCACCGACCAGCTCTTGCAGCCGTTGCAGTCACCTCAAGGGTTTCAAGACTAAAGAATCATAAAGCGTATCATTAGCTACAAAAAAATCTGAGATTATTGGGGTGAAGCACTACTGTTCGAGGCTTACTCCATGACTTACAACACATCTGCCCAAACGTCTGGCCATCTCTCTGGCGCTGATCGTGCGATCGCAGCTCTCTTTGCCGCTGGCATTATGTTTATAGCAGGCTATACCCTGGTTCGGGTCTCCCTGGCACAGTCCGCCACCCCCCAAGACGCTTCGGTCATCAACCCCGTCGTCCCCCACGAAGCCACCCTCTGGGCCGATGGCTTTGAGGCCCCATAGGGGATTAGTCCTGCTAGTCGGCTACAATCACAGAACTCCGAAAGAGGGCTCAGATCGTTTTGAAGCGAACGATCTGGGCCCTCGAAGCACTTCGCGTAAAATGATAGAAGCTGCTCAGTCGCCAGGAACCCATCGTTATGGTACAGGCCAAACCCAAGCTGCAAACCTTTGAAGATTAGGGGATTAATCCAGATGGTGCTAGATCTCAAAATTGACAATGCAACATTAGCTGGGCGAGATGGGCGCTGTGCGATCGCAATCCAAAATGGCCTAATCACTGAGGTCGCCCCCACTCTCACCGCCACCGCCCATCAGACCCTGGATGCCAACGGCCAGCTCGTGATCCCTGGCCTCGTCGATGGCCACCTGCACCTGGACAAAACCCTCCTGCTCAAACAACACCCCGCCCAAACCGGCACCTTTCAAGAAGCCCTGGCCGAAACCTTTAACCTCAAACGCAGCTTCACCCTCGACGATATTCAAAGCCGTGCCCGTCGCGTGATCGAGAGCGAAATCGCCTTTGGCACCACCGCCCTGCGCAGCCATGTTGAGGTCGATCCGATCCTGAAGCTAACCTCACTGGAAGCCCTGCTGCCCCTAAAAAAAGAATATGCCTGGGGCCTCACCCTACAGCTTGCTATCTTTGCTCAGGAAGGCATCACTAACCAACCTGGCACCGAGGCCATGCTGCGGGAGGCTCTGACCATGGGCGGTGACGTGATTGGCTCAGCCCCTTACGTCGATCCAGATCCCGAACTTAACATCCAAATTACCTTTGATCTGGCCCAGGACTTTGACTGCGATGTTGACTTTCACCTCGACTTTTTAGACGATGACGCCCCGCTGCTTCTCCCCATCGTCGCTGCCGAAACCCTCAAGCGCGGCTGGCAAGGGCGCGTCTGTTTAGGCCACATGACCAAGCTGGCGGGGCTCCCCCCCGAGGCCCTCAAAGAGACCGCCGCACGGCTCCGAGAAGCCGGTATTTCCATCCTTGCCCTGCCTGCCTCTGATCTTTACATGATGGCCCGCAAAGATACCCATAATATTCGACGCGGCGTTGCCCCCATCCAGCAGCTTATCGACCTCGGTGTCAATGCTGGGATTGCTACCAACAATGTGCAAAACCTGTTTACCCCCTTTGGCGATGGCGATGTTCTCAAGATTTGTACCCTGATTGCCCAAACCCTGCAGATGGGCACTGCGGTCAGCCATGAACACTGTCTAGAGATGGCCACCACCCGAGCCGCCCGGGCTATCGGCATTCATAATTATGGCATCGCCCCTGGCAATGCCGCTGACCTGGTGATCGTCGCCGCTAGCTCACCCTCAGAGGCCATCGGCGCTGCTCCCCCAGGCCGCACCACGATTAAAAACGGGCGGGTTGTCTCTCAAACAACAATACAGCGCACCCTGATGCCTTCTTAATGACGGGTTCTCAAAACGGTGCGTTCAAGGATGCCCCCAGAAAGCACAAATACCGGCGATGGTGAACACACCCTACCCCATCTCCCCCATCTTCCCTACCTCGTACAGGCGTTGCATGCAACGCCGCTACCCTCCACCCTTCATCCTCTACCCTTTACCCTCAAACCCAATCTCCGCCAAAATCCGCTCAATCTTCGCCTGATGCCCCTTTTCCCAATCTTCTAAAGACTGGGCCTCATCCCGATCAGCGCGCTGTTTCGCAATCTTCCAGACGTTTTCAGCGCGCGCGACCGGCACCACCACAATGCCTTCCTCATCGGCAACGACAATATCGCCGGGGTTTACCCGTACCCCTCCGCAAGTAATCGGCTCATTCAGGGTGCCTGGCCCTTGTTTTTTACCCGGGATCGGCATCGCCCCGCGCGCAAAGACTGGGAACTGATATTCTCTCACCTCAGCCACATCGCGAATGACGCCGTCTACGACAAATCCGGCGATGCCGCGTTTTTGTGCGATCGCACACACATTCCCCCCCGAGAC
>JBCCRZ010000516.1:0-4895 GCA_039200855.1 Cyanobacteria bacterium P01_D01_bin.44
AGCTGAACCCCGCTATCAAGAGGACCTCGACATTCTTCGAGAGCAAATGGGAGAGCGCCATCCTCTTGTCGCCACCAGCCTCAACAACCTGGCAAATCTGTATCAGGAGCAGGGGCGCTACGTTGAAGCTGAACCCCGCTATCAAGAGGCCCTCGACATTCTTCGAGAGCAACTGGGAGAGCGCCATCCCGATGTCGCCACCAGCCTCAACAACCTGGCAAATCTGTATGTGAATCAGGGGCGCTACGTTGAAGCCGAACCTCTGTATCAAGAGGCCCTAGCCATTTATCGAGAGCAACTGGGAGAGCGCCATCCCGATGTCGCCACCAGCCTCAACAACCTGGCCGGTCTGTATTGGGCCCAGGGCAATTTAACTCAGGCCATGAGCACCTTCCAAGCTGGGCTGGAGATTGAAGAGTGGCACCTGGACCTTAACCTGGCTACCCTCACGGACGTTCAGCAGCAAGCCTATGCCGCCACCCTCTCCGGGACGACCGATTGGGCAACCTCCCTAGCTTTGCAAGACCGGGCAGCAAACTCCTTGGGCCTCACCACGGTACTGCGGCGCAAGGGCCGACTGCTAGAAGCGGGGAGCACCAGCCGACAGCGACTGCGGGACAACCTGACCCCAGCGGATCAGGCGGTGCTCGATGAGTTAGCGGCAGTGCAGCAACAACTGGCCACCCTCACCTTTAATCCCCCTGTCAATCTCTCCTCCGAGGCGTATCGCGCCCAGCTCGCCCAACTGGAAACCACGGCGAGTGAGCTGGAAAAGACCCTGGCCCAGCGCAGTGCCGTCTTCCAGGCGGACAGCACCCCCGTCACCCTGGAGGCGGTGCAAGCACAGCTTCCTAGCAACAGTGTCCTGGTGGAATACGCGCGCTATCGGCCCCTTGAGGCCCAGGCTGAACCAGGTAACCGCTGGGGCAACCCGCGCTACGCGGCCTACCTTCTCTTCCCGAAAGGCCGCATTGAGGTAATTGACTTAGGCGATGCCGCTGAGATTGATGCCGCGATCCAGGCCTTTGTCTGGCTGCTGCAAGATCAAAGCGCTGACTTCCGGTCTCCTGGCGCGGCCCCCACGGCCCGCCCTGATGTGGTGGAGCAAGTTGCCAGCGATATCAAGACGCTGGTTTTTGCCCCCATTACCCCTTACCTGCAAGGGACGGAGCAGCTCTTGATTGCGCCGGATGGTCAGCTCAATTTACTGCCCTTTGAGGCGTTGCAAGCAGAGGCGGGGGGAGACTTCTTGGTGCAGGAATATCACATCAGCTACCTCAGCTCTGGGCGCGACCTTCTCAAGTTGGATGTAGTGGCCCCCAGTGCGAACCCTGGGGTGATTTTGGCAGATCCGGATTATGCCACGGCAGATGTTAGGCAAAGTCGCGGGGGGAGCAATGATGTTCGCTCTGCTGACCTCAGCCGCTTACAGTTTGGGCGACTGCCCGGCACGGCAGCGGAAGCCGATGCCATTCAACCGCTCTTACCCAATGCGACGGTACTGCTGGCAGCGGAGGCCACAGAAAATGCTCTCAAGCAAGTTGACGCGCCCCGCATTTTGCACCTGGCTACCCATGGCTTTTTCCTGGCCGATGTGGAGTTACCGACACCCAATAGTCGCGGTATTGGGGTCGTCGTCAATGACGGGGCCCTCTCACCAGCACCCAGTCAGACAAGTGTGGCGGTAGAAAATCCGCTGTTGCGATCAGGGTTAGCCTTAGCCGGGTTCAATACTCGCAATAGCGGCAGTGAAGATGGGGTGCTAACGGCATTAGAAGCCGCGAATCTTAATCTCTTTGGCACTCAGTTGGTGGTACTCTCCGCCTGTGAAACGGGGGTGGGGGAGATTGCCAATGGGGAGGGGGTGTATGGGTTAAGGCGGGCTTTTGCCTTAGCTGGGGCAGAGTCGCAGTTACTCAGCCTATGGCAGGTGGATGACTTTGGTACCCAGAGTCTGATGGCCCGTTATTACGAAAAGCTAACAGCGGGGATGGGTCGCAGTGAGGCGCTACGGGCGGTGCAGTTAGAGATGATTGCAGCGGGGGGGCAGTACAGTCATCCCTTTTATTGGGCGGCGTTTATCTTGGCGGGGGATTGGCGCTCTCTGGAAGATCTCTGACCTCAGGAGCCTCGGAGTAGTTGCCCAAAAGCGGCAACCACTCCTCAGAGACAGCAAGGGTTCACCACAATGGAGGGGACAGCAGATCAGGCGGTTCAAGCCATAACTTTGAAGCGATATAGTCCAAGATTAGGCCGTTAGTGCATTTTGGAGTCCTTAGCGGCCAAAATGTCTCTGATTTTATACGGGGGCTGTCTAGATCAGGATCCAGACACCCTTTACCGAAAAACAAAAAGACCGAAGGGTATGGAGAACTCCCGGCCTTTCTAAAAGGAAAATCAGCGATATATCTAGGAACCGTATTGTAAGTTTGCTAGTTTCTCAGTGCTTGCAAGTTTCAAAGGGGGCGCATGGGGCACCCCCGACTTGAAAGCGTAAAGGAACGTACAAATGAAAATAGCAATTTTTGTACGGGTGCCTAAATTTCTGATACTCCGAATATTAGTTCGGATTAAGGAAGTTTAGAACCTAGGGCTGGTCAGTGTAGCCGCACTGGCTAGCCCGATTTCCTTAAAAGGATAATACAGAGATATTAAAAAGAATTCAATCAATAATGCTGAATACTTGTAGAAGTAAAAAAAACTTGCTCTTGCCTAACTTATATAACTTTGATTTCTTTACTGAATATCGTTACTTTTCTGTTGAGATTATGGATGCCACTTATCGCTGTAATTAAGTATATCCCGATGTGAAAAATGTTTCGTCAAGAAAACGGTCGTTTTCTTGACTTATGAAAGTAAATACTCAGCATAAGTAATCCTCTATCGTTTTTCGGTGCCATACCCCGCGATCCGTTGCCAGCCACGCAACAATCAAACAGTCCCCTTAACCTTGGGTAACTGCCCTACCCGATCGTTGGCCTATCCCTTTTCAAGGCCACGACCAACGACGGGCTCTACTTGTCCAAAGATGTCTACTGGTGCAACGCCGCGTTGCCCATTTGCAAAGCTGTTTATGGCCGGTGCAACACGATCTCTGTTGAGAATTTGGGTCTAGCTGCAACAAATCGCAGCGCGATATCACTGCGGTATGCCCAACCGCAGAGGATTTCAGTCATGAACCCCAGCACCCTCTCCATTACTCACCAAGCCAATCACCAGCGCCGTCTAAAGACAATCGTCAAACGCCTCGTCATCGAACTGGGCTACCTCGAACACTGCTTGACTGAAGGCCGCCAAGACGCTCACCTAGAGACCGCCGCTGCTGGAATTGATACCGCTATTGATTGCCTGAACGAACATCTAGAGCCGTAATGGCAATCGCCTTTTCCCATCCCACCAAGCTTCTGGGGCGATATCACAAGCCCCAGTGAGGAAGAACACACTTTTGTGCCAGAAAGCTGGCCGAAACCGGCTGTTTCTATCAACAACAACGCATCCAATACGGAGCCCCCAAGATGAAACTTTCCTTCCTCGGCCAGTCCTACGAAGCTTCCACTCCTACTATCGAAGCGACTGAAACGGGCGAAACCCTGACCTTCCGGGGTAAGTCTTACAGCCAAAAGCAATTCAATGTCGCCCTGCGCCAACCCACCGAAGAACTGACCTATCGCGGCATCAAGTACACCGCTTAAGCCAATATCTAAACCTTCCTGTTTTCGAGGAAAGAAAGCCCCCTTGCCCTAATGGGTGAGGCAGGGTGGTTTCATACGCGAGAAGAAAAATGAGGATGGACTGAGTTGTTTCAATATCAACAGCCCATGTCCCTCATAGAGCAATTAAAACAAATTCCTGACCATCGCCATCGCCGCGGCCAGCGCCACCCGTTATGGATGGTGCTGTTCCTCAGCTTACTGGGGTTTCTCTGCGGTTATCGGGGGTATCGCCCGCTGGCCGACTTTGTCCAGCAGCATGACCCTGCCTTGCGCGAGTCGCTGGCGTTATCCCCGCATCAGCCGATGCCGTCGTATTCGACGTTCCGTCGGACGGCGTTAGTCGTGGACCCGCAAGGTTGGGTCGAGGCCTTTAATGCATGGTCTCTGGCCACGTTACCGACCCCCCTCGCGGCGCTGATTTCAGTCGATGGCAAAAGTCTCCGCTGTACCAGTGTGGGTGGTCGCACTGCGGCGCAGAACTTCACCACTTTCGTCTCGTTGTATGAACGTCATCTGGGGGTGGTGCATTTACAGGTGATGGAAAATGCCAAAACCAGTGAGATTCATGTGGCCCAAGCGGCACTCGAACGAGTGTTGCCGCACTTACCGCCAGCATCCTGTGTGAGTTTGGATGCCCTGCACACGACCCACCAGACGGTCGATACCATTGTGGCCGCCGGACAACACTATCTGCTGCCGGTCAAGCGCAATCGGGCGCAGGCCTATGCGGCGATTCAAGCGCACGTCGACACCGCGACCCCCGAGAGTACGGCGGCGGCACTCGACACCACCCATTGCCGACAAATCCAACGGCAGGTACAGGTCTTTGCCCCCCCGGCTGAACTCCAAGCCCAATGGACCGGACTGGCTTGGATTGGCCTCGTGCGGCGGCACGGGCAGCGCTCTGAAAATACCGCGACGGATGAAACGGTCTACTACATGGGCAGTGCACCGTGGCAGGCTCAGGACGTCTTACCCGCCACTCGCCAGCACTGGCAAATTGAAAATGGTCTGCACTGGGTCAAAGATGTCACTTTCCAGGAAGACGAGCCGCCGCGAAAAGGCGGTCATGCTCCAGTGACCTGGGGCATTTTCAACTCCTTTGCCATTACCTTGGCACGACGGCAAGGCTGGCGAACCGTCCCCCAAGCCTTGAGAGTCTGGGCGAACCAATTCTCAATG
>JBCCRZ010000517.1:0-4886 GCA_039200855.1 Cyanobacteria bacterium P01_D01_bin.44
CATGAGTAATACAAACACTTCTCGGCTAATGTCCATTCATGAGGAGATCGGTGAACCCCTGCCACTCCAGCATCGGGAGCAAGCGGTCTATCTCAACCTCGTGAGAACGCACGCCATTTTGAGCGATGAAGTCGCCAAGCTGTTTCAGCAACATGGCCTCTCACAGCCACTCTACAACGTGCTCAAGGTCGTGGCTAGAGAAGGTGATGGAGGTATTCCCAGTCAATCGATTGCTCGGTTCATGGTGGCCAGGGATCCAGACATCACTCGCCTTGTGGACAAACTCAAGAAGGAAAAATTAGTCACGAGACGGCGCGATACGCAGGATCGCCGAGTTGTACGTATCAGTGCTACCCGGTCAGGCAAAGAAATTATTCAGCAGCTTGACCCGCTTATCTGGAAACTACACCAGCAGCAGCTAGAGCACCTGTCCAGTGAAAAATTGGAGGTACTTAATCAGCTACTGGTCGAAGCTCGTACTCAAGCGTAGCGGACTCAACGCCAAAGTTAACGCACCTCACGATTCTTTTGGCAATATAGTCGTTTTGACGACTATCCTGTAAACGCACATATTAGAAAAACCGATGAAACCATTTCTTCACAACTGTGTCCTCTTTATTACCATTGCAATCCTCACTCTGGATTGCCATTGCAATCCTCACTCTGGGCTTTGGCCCTGCAGCTGGCGTTGCATAATTAAGGGATGGTTTCGTGATGTTGCTAATGGAATGTCCTCACTGTCAATCAGACCATATCCGTAAGAATGGTCATAGACGAGGTAAACAAAATCATCTGTGTCTAGAGTGCGGTGGTCAAAAAAACAAGCTTTGGATATGGACAGCTGTGGAGCACTTTAAGCCTGGTATTCTGGCCTGGTCGGTGGGGGAGCATAGTGCTGAGACGTTCAAACCGGTTTGGGCGGTTGCTCAGACTTGGCAGTGTTATTTCCATGTGACCGATGGTTGGAAGGTCTATCCGGGGTTCATTCCCGACGGTGACCAGATTGTTTCTAAAACCGACATGACCCGTGTGGAAGGGGAAAATACTCGACTCCGACATTATCTGGCTCGATTGCATCGACAGACCCTGTGTTACTCGAAATCAGGGGAGATGTTGAAACATTCTATTCGACTGTTAGGACATTACTTAAGATTCTGGGAGGTCCCTTTCCCAGCTAGAAGCATCCCGTAAATCAGCAACGCCGATTCCTGAATGGTAACCAAGAAAGGGGGCTCAAAGGCCCCCTTACGGCTTGACTCCTTCATGGTATAAAAAAATACTACGTCCCACCCATAGATCTTTTCCGCCCTAGGCGACTGCCCCTTTCTATGACCGTCCTCTACGCCCGCAACTAAGATCTAAGTGATAGGGCAGTGCTTGTTCTATCTCCAACCTAAAAACTCGGAAGCCCTGGTTCTAACGCTAACGAAACCAGGGTTTTTCTTGGGTACTGTGGCGACTACTAGAGAGGCCCGAGCAGCTATGCGCTATTGCTTGGTCTCCTTTTCTTTTGTCCTTGCTCTAAGTGCTTCAATCACCAACTCTCTCGCCATCTCGGTGACTGATAAACCTTCCTCTTGGGCCAGTGCTTCTACTTCATCTCGTTCTTTAACCGGCAGCGTAAGCTTAATCGCCCGCTTTTTATCAAGGCTTTGATCTCCTTGAGGGGCAAATGTCCCCAAAATAGTTCGAGGTTTTTCCTCAGGGCTCATCCGTACAATCTCCCGTTATTTAGATCAGCAATCATGCGATCGCACCGTTCCCGATTAGCCGCTTTACCCTCAGGCGTCTGAAGATACGCCCATGACTTTATTAAGTCTGGCCCCATGCGACCAGGCACTAGATTGCGAGTACGTGTCACAGATTCCCCATGTTGTCACTCAACAATCTCCTTGCGAAACTAAACTCATTATACCCAGAGTACTCTGGTAGCGACAAAAGTTTTTCGATTTTCTCTGCTTATCCATTTTGCGAGAAATTATAACGAAAGAGAAAGTTAAAACAATAGAAAATTCCAGAGTACTCTGGAATAGTTATAGATGTAAGGGGCAAACGCAACACGCCCCGCCAACCACTACACATTCACAAGGTCACCATAATGCAATTCATCAACTCTCGTCTCAACGCTTCAATCTCCATCACCTGCTGGGTGCTCATCTTCACCACGGTTGCCATGTTCCTCGATTGTGCGATCGCATGGTGCGATGGGGCCAAGGTTGCCACCAAGCAACCTCTCGCCCTCCCCCCTGCTCCTGTCGTCACCTTGCCCGACTTGGGACCTGAGTTAGACGGTGAGCAGATCATTGCTGCGATCTCACGGCACATTCCCGCTGCTGCCCAGGCCATCACTGGGCCTGCTGCAACTCTGGTTGTAGTTGGTACTGATACCCTTCAAAACCTCCGTCAGACAGCCTGCAAGGCTTTTGATGTTGATCTTGACACCGCTAAGGGCATGGCCAGGGCTTACGGCCACATCGGTCGCAAGAACACTTGGAGAGAATTGATTGCAGCCTGCGACCTGTAGCCAAAGTAAAGGGGGCCATGTGCCCCCCAAAAAACAGCATTCACCCGTTGATGGACAAGAGTTAACCAAATAATGGTTGCCAGCACCAAGGTTAACCACCCTGTCCCAGTCCACTCCACCACAGTGCGATCGCAGCGTAAGGCTGGAGGTCGATAGAGTAGGTATGCCGTGGCTTGAGGATTACGTGACTGTAAGTCGTGCCAAGGTATTCAAAAACTTTCTGTTCCTAGATTGCGAGTGGCTTGGGGAGTTTATCAAGAAGTTGCTTAGTATGCGTGCTTATGGGGGTGTGTGATCAACTCCTGCTCTGAAAGGGTATGTGAAAATCTTGTGAAGCTCTAGCAATCCCTCCAGCAAAGCTTATGCTGTTGTACGTATAAAATAGCACTCTAAGTATCCACATTTTCCCGATGTTTCTTTGAGATCTACCCGTAGTTCTACGGTACCCCTATGGGTACCTTTGGACTTACAGACATTCTATATACACGTAGAACCCTGAGCACAGGGAGTTTGAAGCTTTTGATCGAAATAGGGATTACATAGCTTATCTTAGCTGTTCGCGTCAGATGCCTGGGTATCACTAGGATGTAGCGCGAACGATCACCGATGGATCTAGACACCGCATTGCAAAATCTCCCACCAAATGCTGATGAAGCAATGGTGCAACAGGTGTTTTCAAAATTATTCCTTCAATCATTAGGATATGAAAGCCTAGAAACCCGTTCTGAGTTTTCCGTAGGCCGAAGGGCAGTTGACTGGGCTGTGCGTAAAAATACAGGTGCTGAGGATATATTTTTCCACAGCCAGAAAGAACCTTACCTCTACATGGAGGTTAAAGGGAGAACAGAAAACCTAACTGAGGGACATAACCATTATTTGAGGCACTCTGGTCAACTCAAGCAGTATCTGCTTGCCCCTCAATCAAATACAGTGAAATGGGGAATCTTAATGAATTCCCTTAATGCCCAGTTGTTTCGCAAACACGGCAAGGTGGTACATCCATCGCTGCCCAGCCTCTCTTTTGAGGATTCAGCAGGACTAATCAAAGCTACTAGAGCGAAAATAGAGCACCCCCAGAGTGGTTTAGTCGTCACTGTTTACAACAATAAGGGCGGTGTCGGCAAGACAACTACAGTCATAAATTTGGCTGCAATTTTATCGAAGCTCAAGAAACGGGTACTGGTCATTGATCTAGACGCTAATCAAGGGGATTTAGGGGCTGCCCTAAACATGCCAAAAGCCGAAGGAGAGATGGTATCAATCCTGTTTGGTGAGCAGGAGGATATCTGCGATATTAAAAAGACTTACAAATTTAGCCATCCTAGACTCAAGAACGATTATGGTTTTGATGTAGTTTTAGCTGACCGAGAACTTTCTAGTGCCAATGACAGGGTAATTAACGAAACCAAACTAAAACAACACGTTAAACCATACACCCTGCTTAAAGCTTTAGAGAAGGCCAAGCATGAATACGATTACATTCTTATAGATGCACCTCCCGGTTGGCGAGTATTTTCTCAGCAGGCTATTTGCTCAGCAGATGTTGTACTGATCCCTGCTCGACACGATAATCTGCATTCATTGCAGAATGCAGGAATGACGATTGCTCGGTTTTTGCCAGTAGCCCAACAAGCTTTGAGGAAATATGGCTATCCAGGCCCTATAGCTTTACCTATTTTTCTGAATAATGCTCATTCCCCTACTGACGCTCAAATCGATGTCATGCATAAAGCCATTGGCAAGGTGATTAGGGCAAATAGCAGGTATGGCATTAATCTAACTCCCTATTTCTATCCGAAGAAAAAGCCAAGAGCAGGTAGTCAGGATATATCAATGATTTCCGTGCCCTACCTAGCATATATTTCGCAGTCGGATTTTATGCATGTGCCAGGTGTCTTCTGGCATAAAACTGTTCACGATCAATATTTGAATTTAGTCAAGGAGTACTTTGTCGCATGAGCTTTTCAGAATTAGGAAATCTAATGTGTTTGCCTTTTGATTCAATTACTCCTGGCGAACCCACGCAAGCGCATGACTATTTAATTCAAGCGGCAGCTAATCTACTTACAGATGAAAGGCGCAACTGGGTGCCTCTCATTGTTACTGAAACTGCTCCAGATGAATACAAAGTGATTGGAAATTCTTTTGTATATGATGTAGCTGAAAATGCCGAGCTAGAGAAGGTGTGGAGCATTGTTGCAGATGACTCGCCTGAAACTGCTGCGATCGCACAGGCCCTCAGCGGGGAATCCGTTCCAAAAACTAACCTTTCTACAGCTAGCCGTGATGAAATTTCGGCAGCGCTCGATTACCTGCTTAAGCTACCTAATACCCCTCTGAAGGGTGTAAACCTATCAATAGC
>JBCCRZ010000518.1:0-4880 GCA_039200855.1 Cyanobacteria bacterium P01_D01_bin.44
CATAAACTGAAACAAATAGGCCGTCAGCTGCTGGATCTCTTCCACATCTCGCAATACTTTGGACTGCAAGACGCCCGTACTGCGCTGCTGATAAAACCCGATGGACAGCTGCTGTAGCCGCTGCACCACCGCCCCCCGCAGATTCATCTCTAGATTGCGGGAGGCCGTGCTGAGAAATCGGATATGGAGGTACTGATTAGGGATATTTTGGGCAATTGCGATCGCCAGCACCAATCCGTTAATCCACAGTGCCCTCAAAGACATCTGATCAGGCGTAGCAATAATGTTAACCACATTCGCCAACACCACTGGCCTAATCCACTCCGGGCTGTGCTTAATGATGTAAAAAAGCACCGACAAAGCCAGCTTATCGAGATCAGATCGATAGAGATATAGCAGCGTTTTGAGGGGCGTGGCACTGCGATATCGATAAATCATCAAATCCAGGGGGCGCACAGACTTGGGCATGCAGACTTGGGCATATGTTACATAGCGTTTGAGTCAGAACGGCACTGTCAAGATATCCTGGTAGGCATGTAAAAAGGCTCCGAGGTTATCGCATGACTGTTGAAACCCTTGATCAAATGATGACCTACGTCATCGAAGCCTGGATGCTGCTCAGCGGCACCTACCTCACCATCGGCTTTACCACCTCCTTGATACAGCGCATACGCGAAGGCAATAAAGCCACCGAAACCGTCGAAGAAGCTGTCGAAGAATCAGTAACAGAAGAGGCCCCCCAGACCGAGCGCCTGGCCGAGGTCGCCGCCGTGTCCGAAAAATACGCCAAAACGGTAGAGAGTGAGACCGTTCAGGCGAGCGTGTCAGTTTCGGAGAATAGCTAATTGGCCTTCAGGCCGAGTTAAAGGTTAAAAGTGAAAAGGGATAAACGGCTAGATGGCCCGGAGTAGGCATTTTTTAACCTTTAACCCTCTTTCTTCCCTAAGGATGGAGGATTAAATCAGGGATTCAATATGAAAGGCGATACTTTATCCCCTCCTGGGAGGGGCGACGGGGTGGGTTGACCGTTAGCGCTAGCGGTCAACCCACCCCGCCTTTCAGGCACCCCTCCCGAGGAGGGGATTTATCGGATACCTGATTAAATTCTTGTCCCTAAGTAATCACCGTCGGCTGATCAAACCCAGTCAACTCCTTAATTTTCGCCACCTCATCGGCTAGCGAAATCAGCGGGGCTAAAGCCGTTTGCGTATCCTGGTCATGCTTAGCTGGGTCCGGCTCGTAGCTTTCGACATACACCCGCAGTGTCGCACCTTTTGTGCCCGTACCTGAGAGGCGAAACACCATGCGCGACCCGTCAGTAAAGCCGATACGGATGCCCTGCTTTTGGCTAACGCTGCCGTCCACCGGGTCGGTGTAGCTAAAGTCATCAGCGTAGTCTACCGTGTAAGCCCCCAGCGATTGACCTTTGAGGGTGGGGACGAGCGATCGCAAATTCCCCATCAGCGTATTCGCTTTATCAGACTCAACGCCTTCGTAATCGTGGCGAGAATAATAGTTACGACCATAGGTCTGCCAGTGCTCACGGACGATGTCCTCCACCGACTGCTGCCGCACCGCCAGGATATTGAGCCAAAACAGGACCGCCCACAGACCGTCTTTTTCACGAACGTGGTTGGAACCCGTACCAAAGCTTTCTTCACCGCAGAGCGTGGCCCTGTCTGCATCCAGCAGGTTACCAAAAAACTTCCAGCCGGTGGGGGTTTCGTAGCAGTCAATACCCAGTTTCGCAGCCACCCGATCCGCAGCCTGGCTGGTGGGCATCGAGCGGGCGATGCCTGAGAGACCCTCGCGGTACCCTGGCACCAGGGTGGCATTGGCCGCCAGCACCGCCAAACTATCACTGGGGGTGACAAAGAAATTACTCCCCAACACCATGTTGCGATCGCCATCACCGTCGGAGGCCGCCCCAAAGTTCGGTGGGTTATCCCCAAACATGATTTCCACCAGGTCATGGGCATAGACCAGGTTAGGGTCAGGGTGCCCTCCACCAAAATCCTCTAGCGGTTCGCCATTTTGCACCGTCCCCTGACGGCCTCCCAGGCGTCCCTCAAAAATCGCCGTAGCATAAGGCCCCGTCACCGCGTGCATCGAATCCATGCACATCCTGAAGTTGTTAGAGGTTAGCAGCTGGCGAATCGCCTCAAAGTCAAACAGAACCTCCATCAGCGACGCATAATCATTGACCGAGTCAATCACCTCGACCGTCATATTGCCCAGCTGGGTCGTCCCTACCCGGTCGAGGTCGAGATCAGACACCTCCAGAACCTTGTATTCCGTAATCGACTTACTGTGCTCAAAAATAGCGTTGGTCACCCCCTCCGGCGCAGGGCCACCATTACCGATGTTGTACTTAACCCCAAAGTCACCGTCTGGGCCACCGGGGTTGTGGCTCGCGGATAAAACAATGCCGCCAAACGCCCTATATTTACGAATAATGCAAGATACCGCAGGCGTTGATAAAACACCTGCCTGGCCGACTAGCACCTTACCAAAGCCGCTAGCCGCCGCCATTTTTAGAATAATCTGGATCGCCTGGCGGTTGTAAAAGCGACCATCACCGCCCACCACCAAGGTTTCACCCTGATAGCCCTGCAAGCTATCAAAAATAGATTGAATAAAATTTTCAAGATAGTGGGGCTGTTGAAAAACGGTTACCTGTTTCCGTAAGCCCGAAGTGCCAGGCTTTTGATCGGAAAACGGAGTCGTCGAAATCGTTTGAACCTTCATTGAACGCCTCTATTTACTAAGCTACCTAACACCACATCCAGTTTGAAAACTTGAGATTTTACCTGAGCGCAAGCATGGGCTGGATGTGCCAAGTTTCAATTGCGCTCACCCCAGTTTAAGGGGCATCGCTTCGTTTTCAAATCCTCCCCACCCCAGAAATTCGCCCGTCACCCGATATCCAGCCAACCCGATACAATGCCCTTAGAAATTCAGATTGTGTGCATCCAGCCATGGTTAAAAAAATCTTGGTCGCGATCGATAGCTTTACCGACAGCAGCCATCGGGTCTATGACCAGGCCACCGTCCTGGCTCAGGCCACCCAAGCCCAGCTCAGATTTTTACATGTCATCTCCATTGAGGCCCAAAATCCTATTCCCAAAAAAGTAGGCACAGTGACGATTAGGACTCCCTTTGAAGAACCCGATCGCAGCCTTTGGAAACGCTTTGAAGAAAGATGCCTGCGCTATCTCAAAACCTATGCCGACCGCGCCAAACACGCAGGATTTGTCGTCGATTACAAACAGATCAGGGGCATCCCCCAAGAAGCCATTTGTGAGGTTGCCCATCAATGGGATGCCGACATGCTGATCCTTGGCTATACCGAGCCGGATGCTATCCAGACACTCAGTCGCTATGTGCTTCAGAAGGCACCCTGCCCAATCTTATTTGTGAGGACCGTCGCTTGAGCTGCCGCAGATATCGAAGCCACCAATCTGCAGGTTTGTCATAAAAGGTAAACACATCGCCGAAGGCAACATTGCCATCGCAGTGATGCAAGTAGTGACGCTCAGGGGTCGTGATACAAAATAACCAGCACAGCTGTTGCACCCACCACGGCGTCGCATAGTCAACCGAAAATTGGTGTCGCCAGATGACATGCAGCTCTGCCAGAACCAAACCCAACCCAACCCCCAGCGGCGAGAGCCCCCACAAAACCGGCACCAAGACTAAATAGGGAAATGCCCCTAAGAAACCTGGCATCAGCACCTGTGGCTTACTTTTACGAATCGCGTAGTGAACAAAACTGCGATTGGGACTATGATGCACCACACAGTGATAGCGCCCAAACACATGCTCAGGCACGTGATAAGCAAAGGTTGATAAAAAATCCCCCAGCAGCAACATTAAAAATGCTGCCAGCCCAGCTTGTAAAATACTCAACGGTCGCTCCTCACAACACCGCGGGCACCTTAGCAAATTGAATTTAAGGCCAATTTAATATTTGATTGAGAAGAGATTATTTCTGCAAGGTTACCGACTTAAAGTGAAAAGTTGTCCCTGATGATAGGTGATAGGTGATAGGTGATTGGTGATAGGTGATTGGTGATTGGTGGGAGAGGACAACCCCATTACCCATTACCCATTACCCATTACCTAGAACCTCACTTCACTGCCAACACTTCAACTGAATCACCCACCCTCAACTGTCCCAAGTTTTTCTGAACCAAATTTTGCCCGAACCAAATGGCACTATCCCACCGACGATAGGTGGCCAGGGTTTTAAGCGGTTCTTTGCCTTGCACGCCCGTGGCCTGATCGACACCGGGAATAGAGCAGCGATCGCAACCTTTGGGCAGGTCAAACACAAGCTCACCAATCCGAATCTGTGCCCAGGTATCCTCAGCATGGGCGTCGCAGCCGCTCACCACCAGATTGGGCCGAAACCGATTCATCGGGACAGGGACATCAAGTTTAGCGTTCAAATGGGCAAGAGACGCTTCTGAAATCAAGAGAAACGGATAAGCATCGGCAAAGCTCACCAATTTGTCAGCCCCCAGCTTGCCATGGGCAGTGGGGCGCTCGGCGCTGTCGGGCATGTAGACCAACTGACAAGGCACCTGCAAAAAATCGCTCACCCACCGCTGTGCCTCGCCCCCCAGAGAAACAGCTTGAGTATTGTCGCCCCACACTTCAACTTCGATCGTTTCTGCATGGACAGGCTTTAAAGGGATCTCCAAAGCTGTCTGACCGGGCGCTTCAATGCATAGATGATCGCCGACTGATACTCTCATCAGGGCCATGCGGGGATGCTTACGCTGGGTCATAAATTTACCCTGCAAGTCGGTCACCATCCAGCGGCGATCAAACTCTAACCCCCGCGCCTCTACCGTTGCCTGGTCAAGGGCAATCCC
>JBCCRZ010000519.1:0-4880 GCA_039200855.1 Cyanobacteria bacterium P01_D01_bin.44
TAACCAATCCTAACTGGGATATCGAGGGGGTCGGTGACTTTAATGGCAACGGAAAACTAGAGTTGGTCTGGCGAAACTATCAAAACGGCAAAAATGCTTTTTGGTCTATGGATGGTAGCACCGTAGAAAGCAAAACTTTGTCCGAGGCAATAACGGACCTCAATTGGCATATCGAAGGGAGCGGCGACTATAACAATAATGGCCGTACTGACCTGGTTTGGCGAAACTATCAAAACGGCAAAAATGCTATCTGGTTTATGAATGGAAGCAGCCGGGAGGACAGCGTCTTTATCGACACTTTGAACAATCCAGACTGGCAAATTGTGGTTGCCTAAGATGAAGCAACTTGGGCCCCATCCTAAAGCTTGGCCTTCGCTGAGCTTTTCTTGCGGGGGTTCGTCGATTTTGAAACGCTGGGTTTGGGGGCCTTCGTCTTTCGAGATTTGGAGCCCCGCGAAGGTGAATCGGTCTTTTTGACAGGCGCAATTTTGAGCGCCTGTCCGCAGATTTGCACGGTCTTTAAATGCTTTAAGACGGGCTTGGGCATACCTTGGGGTAAATCGACGGTGCTAAAGCGATCGTAGAGTTTGATCCGACCGATGTAGCGGCTCTCGAGATCGACTTCGTTTGCGATCGCACCCACAATATTCCCAGGCTTGACCCCGTGTTGCCGCCCCACCTCAATGCGGTATCGCTCCATCCCCGTTTCGACCGGCTCATCATCGGGGGTGGCTTTGCTGCGTCGTTTATCCGCGGCCAGTTCTCGCTCACTGACCACCAAAGGCCGCTCTCGCTGCACCAAAAACGCCAGCGCCGCCGCAATTTCGCTCAGCCCGGTCTCGTGATCCTGCTGATAGCTGCCGATCAAGTCTTCAAAGAAACCCAGATCTTGGGCCTCAATGGTATCGGTCATCAGCTGCTTAAACTGAGCTACCCGGCGATCGACAATATCTGCCCGACTGGGCACCTGCATGGCCTCAATCGGTTGCCGAGTCGCCCTTTCGATGGCCCGCAGCATCCGTTTTTCGCGGGGGGTGACAAACAAAATGGCGTTGCCGGTGCGGCCTGCCCGCCCGGTGCGGCCAATGCGATGGACATAGGTCTCTGTGTCGTAGGGCACGTCATAGTTGACCACGTGGGTGATGCGATCCACATCGAGCCCGCGAGCCGCCACATCGGTGGCTACCACAATATCTAAAGAGCCATTTTTAAGACGGTCTACCGTTTTCTCTCGCTGGACTTGCTTAATATCCCCGCTGAGCATCGCACAAGAATACCCGCGGGCTTCTAGCTTTTCGGTGAGTTCGGCGGTGGCATTTTTGGTGCGCACAAACACCAGCATGGCCTCAAAGTCTTCGACCTCGAGAATGCGGGTAAGCGCATCGAGCTTGTGCAGACCGGCCACTTCCCAATATCGCTGGGTAATCGTCGAGACCGTCGCCGTTTTACTCTTGATGCGCACCTCGACCGGGTCTTGCAAATAGCGCTGGGCAATTTGCTTAATCGGCTTAGACATCGTGGCCGAAAACAGCGCTACCTGCCGCTGCTCCGGGGTTTGCTTCAAAATCGTTTCGACATCTTCTAAAAAGCCCATGCGCAGCATTTCATCGGCTTCGTCGAGCACCACCGCTGATAGGTGAGACAGATCTAATGTCTTGCGGCGCAGATGATCGAGGATGCGCCCCGGCGTCCCCACCACCGTGTGGGCACCCCGGTTGAGTTGGCGCAGCTGCATACCCATGCTCTGACCACCATAGATAGGGATGATATGAAACCCTTTCAAAAAGCGGGCGTAGGTTTGTACAGCCTCTGCGACTTGTAGTGCCAACTCCCGCGTCGGGGTCAGCACCAACAGCTGTGGCTTTCTCACACTCAAATCGAGGCGGCTCAGCAGCGGTAGCGCAAAGGCGGCCGTCTTGCCGGTGCCGGTCTGAGCCTGGCCCAGCAAATCGCGTCCCTCTAAAAGGGGTGGAATGCTCTCAGCCTGGATCGGAGACGGGGACTCGTACCCCACCTGCTCGATGGCCTTGAGAATAGGCTCGGCTAGGGCGAGTTCATCAAACCGAGAGATCGTTGCTTCTGACATTGACTAAACCTTTTGATACAAATGCCCGCTCAGCATCCCAAACCACTCAACCGGGCCAAACCTAGGCCACACCCAGGCTGGTCGTTTGCCCGACTAGTCGTTTGCCCGATTATGGGAAAACCTCATGGTTTCAACCTGGATGCGGTTTAGCGACGCGCAAACATCCTCATTCGTTAGGATGTTTGCTATCAAAATGCTAGCAATATCCTTGAAATGCGAAAAACTGTCGCTGTAGTAGTGTAGCGCTCAGGACTCGATATCGTCATATTTAAGGTTTAAAGCGAACTTGAATTCAGGCTTTCTGCCTCGCCCACTGTCTGGGGCAGATGCAGGCCACATTCTTGTTTGAGCCCCTTAAAGCGAGTATCACGCTCATCACCGTCATCGGCGGTCAAGGGGCGACTCGAGTGCCAGTCACCGACGGTGACATAGCCTTTGTCAAAGAGGGGATGATAGGGCAAATCATGGGCTGTGAGATAGTCGTAGACGTCTTTAGAGGTCCAGTGCAAAATTGGCAGCAGCTTGTAGCAGCCGTTTTGAAACCCAACCCGATCTAATGTCTTGCGATGGTTGGTTTGCCCGGCCCGTAGCCCCGTCAGCCAGGCCGTCGCCGCCAGCTCTTTGAGGGCACGCTGCATAGGCTCTACCTTGCGAAGGTGATCGTAGCGATTGAGGGCGTCGACATCGTGTTGATCCCACAGCCGTCCGTGCAGGGCCTCCATCCGAGCTGGGCTCATAGATGACTGATAAACCTGGAGGTTGAGGTTTAGCCTTTGGGTGAGCTGCTCGGCAAACCGATAGGTTTCGGCAGGCAGGTACCCGGTGTCTACCCAAATAACTGGAATATCTGGGGCAGCCCGGGTCACCAGGTGCAACATCACCGCCGACTGGATGCCAAAACTGGTACTCATCACCAGTCCGTGACTAAAGGTCTGTGTTGCCCAGCTGACTAGCTCATGGGCGTCAACATCGTTGACTTTTTGATTGATGGCTGCGAGATCTAGCTCAGGCCGAACCTTGTCGTGCGGTAGTGTTGCGTTGGCCATAGTGGGATATAGACTCCTTGTCCTGGCAACCGGGGCGCATAGGTCATGGGTCACCGTTGATGGGAGCTGCTCAACAATTAACCATCATCGCATCATAGCGGAAAGGTCTCGTGTCTTATTGAGGGTTATGGACAAAAAAGTACAGAGATAGGCCCAGGCCCATTGCGATAATGGCGGTGCGAATCCAGACGGTGGGCACATGGCGCGCCAGTAGTGCACTACCATACCCGCCTAAGGCCGCACCCATTGCCATCAGAAGGGTCTGGGGCCAGGCGATGATGCCCGCGATCGCAAATTGGGTCACTGCCACCGCGTTAATGCAAATCGCCAACCAGACTTTGAACGCATTTTGGGTGTGAATCGAGCCTACCCCCGTCAGTCTGAGCACCGCCAGCATCAAAATCCCCATGCCGCCGCCAAAAAAGCCGCCATAGGTTGCGATCACGCCCTGGGCCACACAGAGATAGCCCGACACGTTAGCTCCATTGGAAATTTTAGAAAATCTTTGATCCTGATAGCCCAGTCGCTTGACCAACGGTTGGCCCAGGGCAAACAAAAGGGTGGCCCCAAGCAAAAGGTAAGGAATCAGCTGGGCAAAGTCATCACTGGAAACCCTCAGGAGTAGGCCTGCCCCAATCAGCCCCCCCAGGACACTCACCAAGGTCAGTCGCCACAGGGTCGGGGAATGCGCCCTAAACTCTTGACGGTAGGCCACCGCGCTCGACATAGTCCCCACCCACATAGCAGCGGCATTAGTCGCATTCGCCGTCAGTGGCTCCAAGCCAGTCAAGAGCAACATAGGAAACACTAACAAGCCCCCCCCACCCGCAATCCCATTCACCGCACCGGCTAATATCGCCGTCCCCAGCAGCATCCCACCCTGAATCAAACCGGCATCAAAGCTCATGCATCCCCCAGCTTGATGGCCACGATACGCAGTCTGCGGTAGTCTGCAATCCAGCCACTGTTTGGGCCATTATTTTGGTAGAGACGAGATCGCACCCTATCTTCTACCTGACGAATCACGCTGATCGTGTCAGCCTCAGAAAGGTTTGCAAAAAACCGATCCCCAAACATTCTGAGCCAATTAGCCAAACCCTGATCGCCCGCTTTGAGAGGCGTGGGGCGATCAATCAGGGTCGCAAACATCACCTCAAAACCATTGGACTCGAGCAGGCTGGCGTATTCCGCTACGCTGGGGAAATACCAGAAACTAGGACAGTGCAGACACGCCTCCACCGCTGAGACAATCGCCTGCACATTGCCCTTACCACCAAACTCAGCCACAAATCGCCCTTCTTTTTTCAAGGCTCGCCCCACCGCTTGAATCACGGCCTCGGGCTCACTCACCCAGTGCAAAACGGCATTCGAGAAAACCGCATCCAGGGGGCTAGCCACTTCAAAATCCCGAGCGTCCGCCCTGCGAAAAGTCAGCTCAGGGTAATTTTGCTGGGCCTGGTCAATCATTGCGGGATCCGCGTCAATGCCTTCCACCAGAGCACCCGTTTCAGCCAAAGCATGGGTGAGCTGCCCCAGACCACAGCCGAGATCTAAAATGCGCTCCCCTGGCTGAGGAGTCAGTAGGTCAATCAGCGCCGCCCCATACTGCCAGACAAAGTCGTGCTGCGCCTGATAGCGCTGGGTATCCCAGGTTTGAATCGTCATGGTTAGCGCCTTTCAGTTCATCTTTACAAATTGTGCTTGGGTTTGGGCGGTCTGGGCGGTTGGAAACCGCGACGACCTTTGCA
>JBCCRZ010000520.1:0-4869 GCA_039200855.1 Cyanobacteria bacterium P01_D01_bin.44
GGGAGGTCTTGACCTTGCCAAACCCAGATTTGCTGGCGTTGGATGTCGATGAGCCAGGCAAGTTGGGTGCCGTTACTGAGGCAATGTAGAATTTTATTCTGGAGGTCTAGGGTGCTTTGGTCTGGCGAGCGAATTTCGATTAGCCAGTCGGGTGGACCTTGGAGCGGACCATCTTCGTCTGGGAGTCGATCGCTCGCAACAACAGAAATGTCAGGTACAGGTGAAAGCGGTGGAACGATGCAGCGGAGTTCCTGGATAGCTTCGTAGATTTTTGTTTGGTGGTTGATGGTATTGACCAGGTTCCGCTGAAGGCGAGAATGAAACAGCGTTGGCATGGGTTTTTGCTGGGCATGCCCATTGATGAACTCCCAAGCCGGAGAGGTTTCAATGTTGGGCTGGTTGAGGAAAGCCTCTAATAGGCGAGTGGCGGTAGGGGATTGCATAATTGCCTGTGATGAGCAGGAAGGCGCGAATCTTTGAGTCTTATTGTAGACCGTTGCCCTAGGGAGCGTACGGAGCATTCAATTTGTACCACCAAAAACTCTCTGAGAAATTTTGGAGTCAGCTTAAAGTCTTTGAAAAGTCTGCATGAAAAAGCCCCTACCTTTAATAAGGTAGGGGTCGAGGAGAAGTTGGACAAACCAAAACTTGGCGGATTACCGAGATCGCTTAAACCCCACCCGGTTACATGAGTTTTCTGGTAAGGCAAACGACAGGTTTGGACATGGCTAAGGTTTAATTACATCTCAGCCATTGCCGGAATCCGAATCCCTTCTATGATGCCTTCGGTTTGGGCCATATACAGCATCAAATCGACCAGACGATTGGAGTAGCCCCATTCGTTGTCGTACCACGACACGATCTTGAAGAAATTAGGATTCAGCTCAATGCCTGCACCTGCATCAAAAATGCTAGAGCGGGGGTCGCTGACAAAGTCGGATGACACCACCGGCTCGTCGGTATAGCCCAGTACCCCCCGCAGTCCGTTCTGAGATGCTGCTTCCATAACTTTGCAGATTTCACCGTAGCTGGTAGCTTTCTCAGTGCGGAAGGTGAGGTCTACCACTGACACGTCTGGCGTAGGTACACGGAAGGCCATGCCAGTCAGTTTGCCAGAAAGCTCAGGGAGTACCTGGGTGACGGCTTTGGCTGCGCCCGTTGAAGCTGGGATAATATTTTGGCCTGCGCCGCGACCGCTGCGGGGGTCTTTTTTGCTGGGGCCATCGACGGTAGCTTGGGTAGCCGTGGAGGCATGAACCGTCGTCATTAAGCCCTCGGCCAGGCCAAAGTGGTCGTTGATGACCTTGGCGATGGGGGCCAGGCAGTTGGTGGTGCAGCTGGCGTTAGAGACGATGCGATCGCGCTCTGGGTTGAATTTCTCGTGGTTAACCCCGACTAAAAAGGTGGGCACCTGATCTGGGCTCTTGGTGGGGGCTGAGAGAATGACGCGCTTGGCCCCAGCCTTGAGATGGTTCTCGGCACCCTCGTAGGTGGTAAACAACCCAGTGGCTTCGATCACGTAGTCTACTCCAATCTCTTGCCAGGGGAGCTCAGCCGGGTTTCTGATGGAAAAGCAGGGGATAAACTTGCCATTGACCACAATCCCGTTGTCTTGGGTCTCTACCTTGCCTGTAAAGCGACCGTGGGTGGAGTCGTATTTCATCAAGAAAGCTAAATTTTTGGGTGGGACTAAATCATTAATGCCCACAAATTCAATATTCGAATTATTACTAGCCGCACGGAGCATCAAACGCCCAATGCGCCCAAATCCGTTGATTGCAACTTTTAGCGGAGCCATAAGCTAAAAAGGTTTCTTCAAATGATGTACATGGAGCCCCAGCCACAAGAATGGGATTCTCTTTACTTGATTTAGAACAGATTTATTCGGTCTGGCGGGGATCGCTGCTTTTCCTTTAGACTTCCGCCAGAGAGTTTAAGAAGTCTAAACAAACATCTCGAAGCGTTGATGAATGTACATGCATTTAGTAACGCTATTTGGCCATAGTGATCTTATGTAAGTGCATGTCAAGATACCAATCCCTAAAAATAACTGAACATTAGCATTGGCCATCCCATGACGAGAGGCGGGTGTGCTTGCTCATTCAGAGATTTCAGATGGGTTGAAAATCTTGATTTGCTGGGTGAGTGTGATTGTCCCTTGATTGACCCAATTCTTAGCTCCCGGTCTTAAAGTGTAGGTAGAAACGTTTATCCTCAAAACCTCAGGGTTATCCATGCCTTACACAGCAAGGACTCGTGGCTTTAGATTTTTGGCGATTGCGTTAGGGGCGAGTCTGATTCATGCTGTCTTGATTGCGTTGCCTGGCGTGAGCGCTGAGCGGGTCTATGCCAACTATGGTCCGATAGGGCGCTACATTACTGTCGAGTCGCTGGCAATCTATGCTGAGACCGGCGAGCTGACCGAAGAGTTGGAGGGCTACAGTCGGTATCTGACGCCTGAGCAGCTTGAGCAGCTTCGCAATGGGCTATTGGTGAGTGCTGATTTAGACGTGGTAGCGGTTTCCCAGTTTCTCTATACGCCCCAGGGGGAAGCGATCTTAGCCGGGTTGGGAGAGGTGGTTCAAACCGCAGGACGGCAAAATGGGGCATTGGCGATCCGAGGGGCGGTGATTGTGGCGGCAGCTGACCCCGATGGGGGGCTGAATGTGTTGAATGTACTCAAGCATTTCGCGACCCCAGGGGTCCGGGTTGATTTGGGGCGGTTTGCGCGAGTGGCGCGGGCTGCGATCGCAGAAATCAACCAAACCCGAGAAGCCACGGCCCAAATCCGCGAACAGTTTACCCAATCAGTCACGGGCCCCATCGGTGAGCGCTCCTTGACATCTCAAAGTACCCTGGCGTCTGCGGGGCCAGCCCGCTGGAATAAGCAAGTCTTTAATCAAGCCCTATTACCCGCCGATCTCTATTTGCCCGAAGGCCAAAACCTCCCTCTGGTGGTGATCTCCCACGGCGTGGGAGGCAATCGTGCTACGCTAGCCTATCTGGCTGAGCATCTCGCCTCCCATGGGTTTGCTGTGGTCGTTGTCGAGCACCGGGGCAGCAGCGAATCGCAACTCACCGATCTACTGAGCGGCCAGGCCCGCGAAGCGATTAAATCTGAGGAAATGATTGATCGCCCTGTCAATATCCAAGGGCTATTAGATCAGTTAGAGGCGATGGCCCAGCGCGATTCGACCCTGCAGGGTCGGGTTGATTTTCAGCGGGTGGGGGTTTTAGGACAATCCTTTGGGGCCTATACGACCCTGGCGCTGGCGGGGGCAACGGTTGATTTAAATCGCTTAGGAGAGAGTTGCCCTCCCCAGATAGCTCAGCTAAATCTGTCGCTGTTGTTGCAATGTTTGGTGCCGTCGCTGCCACAGCCCTTGCCGCCGTTGCGCGATGAGCGGGTACAGGCTGCGATCGCAATCAATCCGTTTAGTAGCGCCATCTTTGGCCCGGAGGGGATGGCCAATATCACCGTCCCAACCATGCTGATCTCAGCCAGTGCCGATACGGTCACCCCAGCTTTGGCTGAGCAAATTCGCCCCTTTTCCTGGCTCACCTCGCCCGAGCGCTATCTCATGATAATGGAGGGGGGGACCCACTTTTCGACTATTTTTGATCCCCAGGCCGTCGAAGCTGTGGCAGTGCCCCAACGGGCCATTGGACCGAGCCCTGAGTTAGCTCAGCGCTATGTCAAGGCGATGGGCTTAGCCTTTTTCAAAACCCATCTGGCGGAGGATGAAACCTATCGCCAGTACTTAGAGCCGTCCTATGCCGCGACCCTGAGTCAGCCGGATATTCCCATTTCGCTGGTTCGTGAGTTGACCCTTGAAGAGTAATTAACGAATACGACTTATCAATTTGGGAAAATATCGCAAAATCCAAAGGGGGCAAACGACAGTCCACAACTCAATCAGGATAGATATTCCCGAAATGTTTTTTAAGCAGCAACACTATCAGGCCATATTATCAAGCCAGGCTATGTGATGGCCTGTGTGAGCTATCGCTATAGTCAGGAGGCACGCTTTCCAGCCCAGATCCATGATGTTAAAGCGTCGGTGCTGGTTGCGAGCTAATGCTGAGGCATATAATCTCGACCCCGAGAGATTTGGGGCGATGGGCGAGTCGGCGGGAGGACATCTGAGTGCTTTACTGGGGACTTCATCTGGTATTTCTGAATTGGAGGGCGATCAGGGTAATCCTGAATTCTCGACTACGGTGCAGGCAGTGGTGGACTGGTACGGGCCGACTGACCTGAGCCAGATTCCCCCGGCGTTTGAGGGGGCACCGACTGCCGAGGCTTTAATCGTGGCGAAAGATCGGCCTTGGGTGCATATGACGCGACTGAGCTATCAACTGGTTGGGGGGAGATTGCGACGCTGCCAGACCAGGCCAGATTGACCAACCCAATTGCGTTTATTACCCCAGAGGATCCTCCGTTTTTGGTCATGCATGGTGAGCAAGACAAGATTGTCCCCTTCAATCAGAGCGAGATTTTAGTCGAAGCCCTGGAAGCCGAAGGAGTGCCGGTGGAGTTTTATCCTGACCCTGATCGGGGTCACACCAAAGAAAGCCCCGACGGTGATTTTTTTGACCCCCAGTTGTTAGACCAGGCCATCGATTTTTTTGATCGACATTTGTGACGTTATCAACCATGCCCCCACATCCTATACTGCTGCTGCCACCTCCCAACCCAGCTGATGAGCCCGTTCTCTGGCAATTTTCGGGATATCGGCTGCAATAAATTGTTCATGGAGGATCTGAACACTCAGCAAATGATTAATCATGGCGTCTAACTGCACTTGTTCTGATATGGGGGTGTTGGGGTGCTGGTGACGCTTAAACAGTGCCGCCACAGGGGTTGAA
>JBCCRZ010000521.1:0-4868 GCA_039200855.1 Cyanobacteria bacterium P01_D01_bin.44
AAGGCCACCTACGAGGATCTAAATCGCCAAGTCTTAGCACGACGGGATACGGAAAATTTCCACCGGGCGCTGGAGCGTTATGACGCAGGCGAACTGGTCGAGGCAGGGCCAGCGGGCTGTGACTCTGACAAGTGTTTATTGCCCGAAAAAAAGCCGGACTAGCGCCCGGAATAGACAAACCTACGGACGCAAATGGATTTACGGACGTTAAAACCAAATCCAGATTGAAAATTTGAGTTTTTTCCCGTGGAGGAAACTGCCGGTCTGGATATGGCCAAAGTTTAATTAGCATTGTCCGGTGGACATCGCTTCTTACCACCGACAAACAGCGGGTGAAACCATATCACCTTCTGCGTACCAAGGGGGCTTGCTTACACAGCAGCCCCTTTTTCCTTTGGTGAGCTTCGGTAAAGATTTTCGGGAATTTTAAACACATCTCTTGTATTTCATGTCAACAAGGGAGTAGGGCCAGCGGTTCTTACAGCAAACGTCCCAATTGCTGGGGCGATTGCAAGCCACATTGCGCCTCTAGCAAAGCAGTGCAGCGTTACTAGGTGTACTCAGCAATGTGGCCAATGTTTAGAGATGGCCAAACTTGTAAGACTCTACGGAGGGCTGCAAGCTGTGCAGTCAATTTATTGGTTCTGTTTGATTATTGGCGGCGTCTTTGTCGCGATTTCAACTCTGGGTGGCCCTGGCGAGCTGGAGTTTGACGCCGATGCCGACCTTGATTTTGATGCTGACTTAGACGCTGACTTAGACGCTGACGCCGACTTTGACGCCGATCTGGACGGGGGCGCAGATTACGAAGTGGATACCGATGTTTCGCTCGATCGCAAACCCACCGAAAGGGCCAGACGCAGGCAGTTTCTCAAAAGCCTGGGGGTCTTGACCAGCTTTAAGTTCTGGACGGTGGGGGGCTGCTTTTTTGGCCTCACGGGTCTGGTGCTGGGATGGGTGCAGCCTGATTGGCCAGCCCTGTTGGTATCAGGGCTGGCGATCGCAGTTGGCACGCTCTGTGGTGGCACCCTAGTTACCCTGCTACGCACCCTGCGCAGCCGTCAGGCCGACAGCCTGATTCGCAGCACTGACTTTGCCGGGCTGATGGGCACCGTCGAGCTGCCCTTCGACGCCCAAAGCAAGGGCAAAATTTGCCTCGAAGTTCGCGGCAGCACTCTGCATCTGATGGCCATGACCGACGACGCAAAATCTTTTGTCCCTGGGGACAAAGTGCTGGTGGTCGGTGAAGAGAATAATCGGCTGTGGGTGATCTCTGCGGAGAGAGGGGGTGGGTAGTGGGTAATGGGTGTCGGGGATTGGGTGTCGGGTTGGATTTTGGATTTTGGATTTTGTCGTCAATCCGTAGGGGCAATCCCTCGTGGTTGCCCCCAGGCCCGCATCGGGTAATCCGTCGCTTTCTTCCCTTTTCGCCCTTAATCTTTCCTATGGAATGGTGGGTCTAATGTGGTTGGTTAAAAAAAATTCCGATCCCCCGTAACCCCCACCCTTGTATTTAACCCATTCCATGTATATCCAAATGGTGGGTTCGCCGATTGATAGGGGTTGGTTGAGATTTCAAGTTTTCGGCGACTTAACCCACCCTACGGCGGCTTTTAACCTTCTCTGCTTGTCTGCCCCCTCCGTCTCCCCTTCCCCCTTCCCCCTCAATAACCTGTTCCTAAACGGACAAACCCATGAAAACTTCTAATTTCTTGCCATCTACTGGGCAACTCACCAACTCACAGATTAGCCACGGGGTTGCCCGGACGACTCATCTTGTGACCACGCAGCTTTCCAAAAGCACGGGGCAAACCGCTATCATAGGCGGCGGTGCTATTTTGCTAGGACTGCTCGGTATCGGGGCGCTGATGCTGATCATTAAAACCTGTCTGCGCATTGCCAACCCCAACGAGATTTTGATTATCTCAGGCCGTAAATATCGAAACCAGCGCGGTCAGGAGGTGGGCTATCGGGTCATTTTTGGCGGTCGCACTCTGGTCATTCCGATCCTTGAGAAAGTCGAGCGCATGGATATGACCACCATGCCGATCCCGGTGGAGGTGACCAACGCCTACGCCAAAGGGGGCACCCCGCTAAATATTCAGGCCATCGCTAACGTTAAAGTGTCGAGCCAGTCTGCGGTGGTGGGCAACGCTATTGAGAGATTTTTAGGCCGCAACCAGGCTGAGATTAAACGCGTGGTGCGCGAAACTCTAGAAGGTAACCTGCGTGGGGTCGTCGCCCTGCTCACCCCGGAGCAAGTCAACGAAGACCGGCTTAATTTCGCCGAGCGCATCGCCGCTGATGTGGCTAAAGATCTCAATAAGCTGGGTCTACAGCTCGATACTCTCAAGATTCAAAGCGTGACAGATGATGTGGGCTACCTCAGCTCGATTGGTCGTCGCCGGATTGCCCAAATCGTGCGCGATGCCGAGATTGCCGAAGCCGAAACCATCGGGGAGGCTGACCGGATCGAGGCCGACTGCCAAAAGAACGCGGAGATCGCAAAAACCCAGGCTCTGACGGTCATTCAGCAGCGCCAAAACGAGTTGCGAAAAATCAAAGCTGAGCTAGAACAGCGGGCCAAGTCAGAAGAAGAACGCACCACTGCCGCCGCCAACGAAGCCCGTGCCCGCGCTGAGCAACAGTTACAAACGGTCCGTGCCCAACTAGAGCGATTGCGCTTAGAAGCAGATTCGGTCTTGCCTGCCGAAGCCCACAAACGGGCCGAGGAGCTACGGGCCAAAGGTCATGCCGCCTCCCTGGCAGAAAATGCCAAAGCCTCGGCCCTGGTTAACGAAATGCTCTCGGCAGTCTGGACTGAAATGGGACCAGATGCCACCGAAGTTTTCTTAATCCAGCAGATTGAAATGGTGCTCAAAGAAGCCGCTGAGATTCCCCATCGCATGCACTTACAAAGCGTCAATGTGATCGACAACGGTGACGGTAAATCCCTGGCCAGTCTGATCAATGTGTATCCCGAAATGGTGCGCCAGTTCTTAGAACGCGTGGACCAAACCCTGGGCATCGACGTGGTCGGCACCCTCAAAGGTCATTCGAAACCAACTTTAAACCCCGCACAAGCTAACAACCCCGCACTACAAGGAGGTCAATAATGGGTGGACTGATTGCATTACTCGCGATTTTGGGCGCTGGTTCCGCCACCATTTCCCTGATCATTCGCAACCTTTACTACATCTGTCAGCCCAACGAAGTCCTGATCTTTGCTGGCAGTAGCCGCCGCCTTGGCCAGAAAAAAGTGGGCTATCGCCTGGTCAAAGGCGGCAGCAGCATCCGCACCCCCTTGCTTGAAAAGGCCATGCGCATGGACCTGACCAACATGATTATCGAGCTGCGGGTTTCTAACTCCTACTCTAAAGGCGGCATTCCCCTCAAGGTGGACGGCGTAGCCAACATCAAAATCGCTGGGGAAGAACCCACCATCCACAACGCCATCGAGCGATTGCTGGGCAAAAGCCGCAAAGAGATTGAGACCATCGCCAAAGAAACCCTGGAGGGCAATCTCCGGGGCGTTCTGGCCAGCCTGACTCCAGAGCAGGTCAATGAGGACAAAATTGCCTTTGCTAAAAGCCTGCTGGATGAAGCCGAAGAAGATCTCGAAAAGTTAGGGCTGGTGCTCGACACGTTGCAGATTCAAAATATCTCTGACGATGTGCGTTACCTCGACTCGATTGGTCGTAAGCAGCAGGCCGAGCTGCAACGCGATGCCCGCATCGCCGAAGCCGAGGCCCAAGCTGCCTCAGCCGTTCAAACTGCGGAAAATGAGAAAATCACCTCCGTGCGCCGGATTGAACGCGATATGGGTATCGCCGAAGCCGAAGCCGAACGCCGCATTCAAGATGCGCTCACCCAGCGCCCTGCGGTAATCGCTGAAGCTGAATCCGAAATCGCCGCTGAGCTGGCCCGCATCCAGGCCGAAATCCCAGTGCAGCAGGAGCGCATCAAGCAGGTCGCCCAGCAGCTCAAGGCAGATGTGATTGCCCCCGCTGAGGCGGATTGTAAGCTTGCGATCGCAAGCGCCCAGGGTAAGGCTGCCAGCATCATCGAAGACGGTAAAGCCCAGGCCGAGGGCACCCAAAAGCTGGCCGAGTCGTGGCAGACCGCTGGCTCCAATGCCCGCGATATCTTCTTGTTGCAAAAGTTAGAAACCTTGCTCAAGACCCTGACCGCCACCGTGCCGGATGTAGCCGTCCATAACGTCACTGTCATCGACGGTCAAAACGGCGGCATGGCAAAGCAAGCCGTTTCCTTTATTGAGCAGCTCAAGCACACGACCGGCCTGGATATCCCGGCGGCGGTGAATGGCCTAGCCGCCGCTAAAGGCAGCAATGCCAACGGCGGGGATGCCGACGCCTAAGGGACACGTTGGGGGGCGCAGCTGAATACGTCAATCTCTGGAGTTTGTCACGATGAAAAGGCTGAAGCTGGTTGCGAACTGACAAGTCAGCGCTTGCGCTATCGCGCTGCTCAGTGCGAGCTGTTCTCCCCCCTACGGTGCCCACGTGTTTATCGAAAACGTAGACTCAGTCCCGCTAACCGCCGTTAAAGTGCAGGTTACTGGGGCAACCTACCCCCTGGGCACTATCCCACCGGGCGAGACTAGATCGATCAAAACCTATCCATCGAGTGAAACCAGCGTCACTATTCAGCTAGCCAACCCAGATGGTCAAACCCCGGATAGTCAGGCCACTGATAGTCAGGCCACTGATAGTCAGGCCACTGATAGTCAGGCCACAGCCAGCGAACCGATCACCTTGGACGCGGGCGGCTATTTTGAACCCGGCTATCGAGACACCCTCAAATTACAAATTACTCGCGATACAGTCGTTGAGACTCACCAGAACTTC
>JBCCRZ010000522.1:0-4864 GCA_039200855.1 Cyanobacteria bacterium P01_D01_bin.44
ATGGTTGGGCCTGGATCGCCTTTCCGCGTGAGCAACTAGGGCAGCTCAGACAAAGTTGAACGCGCTACTCTGCAAGTTTAGGTTAGGGTTGTTTTGCACAACAGCAATCAACTCATCTTGGCCGGGGGTCTTTAGGAAGAGACCCTTGCCCGCCGTTACCCCTCTAGGCGAAGCCCCCAGCCGATAGTCCTTAGCTTGTCCATGTAGTTGGATTTTATCTCCCTGGGCCCGACTAAAATCCTGGAGCACCGCATAACCCTTAAGCCCCAGTGTGTTAGCTCGAGCATCATTGTAATAGACCTTGGATGAATCCCCCAGGACAAAGGTATCGGCATGACCTCCCCCGATAAAGACATCTCGCTCATGGCGACCGGGTAGCCCCGCTTGGGCGGCAGCGCCCAGGAGTCGGTCGCGTCCGCTACCCCCGTTGACCAGATCATTGCCAAATCCACCCTTCAGGTCGTCATTGCCTTCATTGCCATAGAGCTTATCATTGCCTTGATTGCCCTGGAGACGGTCGTTGCCCACCCCTCCATGCACACGGTCATTACCTTTTTGGCCAAACAGCCGGTCATTGCCTTGAGCACCAAAGAGAGTATCCATCCCATTGCCGCCGTAAGCCCGATCGCGGCCTGCCCCCGCCCTGATGATGTCTTTACCTGCAAACCCTTTCAAAGTTTGATCTTGGGCATTCCCCAAGAGACGATCATTGCGGTTAGTGCCGGTGATCACCGAATTGCTATCAGAGCCCGATGGTTTAGGGGTTGGCTTAGGGGCGGGTGCAGGGGTCGGTTTGGGTTTCGGATTCCCCCCTCCGGCTTCGGCCCCAATCACCAGCAAGTAGGCGTCTTGCCCACCTCCGGACTTGTTTTGAACGGCATTAAGTGTGACCAGGGAGGCATCTGCATCCGCAGAGATGGCCACGGCGGCCACTTTGCCTCTGACATTGACGGCGTTACTCTCTCCCTGGGTAAACGGGGTCCAAACGTAGCGCTCCTTTAAATCGGGGCTGAGCACTGCGAGAAACCCCTCAGAGCCTGCATAGCCAGACACCTTTCGGCCTTCGATGGTTTGGTTGTCGCGATTGGCTGTGCGAGCACTGGCCTGCCCCGCCAAATAAACCGTGCCTTGCTCATCTGCCATGATCGATTTAGGCACAATGCTGTTGCCTTTGCCGCTGGTCAGGCGGGTCAGGAGAGATTGTCCCTTGACCAAATCTCCACTTGCCAGGTCATAACGACCATACCAGGTCATTTTGACTGACCCAACATTGGTGGGCGTATTATATCGATCGGTTTGGACGGTCTCTGACGCAGCGGACTGAGCAATATTCAGGGGATCGCGGGCGAAAATGGAGGCCCCGGTGCCCCCGTTGATGGAGCTGGCCATATACAATTTGCCGTCTCGACCGATGGCGACGCGCTCACCTCGGGTGTCGGCCATGAGATTGGCTTTTTGGGCAGCCGAGGCGCTGAAGTCATAGTTTCTCCAACGCTCGCTGCCACCGTAGGACCAGGCTTGGGTAAAGGCTACTTGCAAATTTGACAATTTTTGCTCGTAGCCGGTGGCGATCACCGTACCACCCCGTTGGTCAGTGATGGCAACATCGTTGAATCGGCGACTGCCTTTACCTGTGGAAAATGTTTTTGTGACCTTGCCTTGGTTGCTATATAGCTGGATTTTGCCGCTGCCCTGCACTGCGGCCACTCTCCCCCCGGCAGACACCGCTACCCGCTCAGCCGCCGCACTGTTATCTCGCCAAATAACCTGACTGGCCGCTGGATTGAGAACTGCAACGCCAAAGTCACCTGCGATCGCAATCTGCCCAGTCTTAGGGTTGACCTCTAAATCCTTAACCTCACCCGGCAGGCGGGTCACTGACAAGATTTTTTGAGTGCCGCTGGCATAGCGGACAACGGTGCCATTGCCGCCCCCAAGCAAATCGATCTGTTTGCCCTGGTTGCGATACTGGGGAAGTTCTCCCCCTAGAATGGTGACGCCGCCGGTTAGCGAGATGTCAACTGCATTTGCTGAATCCTGGCCCGCGCCCCCTAGGAACGTGGCGCTAGAAATATCAAGATTGTTGGTTGGCTTAGTGAGGGTTGGAATAGCCATACAAAATTTGTGTTGTTAAGTTCGATTTGATACCTGAATACCGTTTCAAAGCGAATGATCGTCAGCACAAATAACGGCAGACAGGCGTGCCCGCCGACATTCAAAGGCTAATGCAATAAAATTCAGTTCATCCAAAAACCTTGCCCAAGCGGTGAAGAGAGGTGCCTCAACTCGCGGAGCATTCGCGTTTGAAAAAATATCAGGACAATGTTTCGGAAATACTGACTCTAAATCTGTAACCGCCTAGAACCTTTAGATTTCGAGCGGGATTACAGATAGTGACCTTAGGGTTTAGTAGGTTTGGAAGGTAGATAGCTGCACCAGAAGGAACTCGTGTAGTCTCTTAGCATAGACCCACCACATTAAAACAATTCCTTCCAAGGTTTGTCAATGTTTTATGAAGGTTAGCCCTAACCTCAAGATTTCAAACCTGTGTCATCAGTACCCTGACAACTCAGGTATACTCGGATACACCATTTATCCATAGATCCCTTACCTGACAGTTAATGCGGTCGCTTTACTCTCTCATTGAGATCATCAAGCGTTAGTTCAGCCATTGCCAGAAAATACTCGTCGAAATCTTTTAATCTCACCGCCTGCAACCTGAGTAAGGATTCATACCGGGAAAAGGTGAGGACATAACAACAAGTTACTTTGAATTTCTGTGAGCTAAATCTTGACCCTCAATTAACAATTTATAAGTTGCACCGTGATTAATCTGGATGCTGTCAGCTAACTCAATTTTTTCAATCAAAAAATTTAGAGTGTTAATGCAATCTGACCCAGCTGATTGTTCTGCCAAAATCACTGATTCATATTGCATAGAAGAAAGCTTACGTATAGCACTATCAGGCAATGATGATTGGTTCGTTCTTATTTTGCAAAGCTCTAAGTCTCGACTAAGATACTTGACCTGCATCATTCTAACTTCTCTTTCCGGCGGGCCCTGATTCATGCGTTGCAAGCGTTTCTCCTGATCACTCAACAGAAACTGTCCATCAGTGCAACCAATTAGTGTTAGAAGCGTTAACAAAGAAGCTACGAGACCAAAGTTCTGCTGTTTCGCCACAACCGTCAACTTTTCATTTTTGATAATTTCAGAATCCCAAATCGGCCTTTGCTTTCTCTGCGGCCTTAAATACCTGGGCATTGGGCATCTCATCCCAGGCGGTATCGCCAATCTCGGCGTAAAAGTCAGCATCGTAGGGGCGAGTGCGCACCACCACCGGCATCGGGACAGCGTGGCCGAGCAGCAGCGCCTGCTGTTTAGAGTCGAGTTTGGCGAGTACCGAGCGCAGGCTTTGCCCCCCCGAGACGCCGGTAAAAATGGCGTCAATGTCTTTTTCATCATTGAGCAGAGCCGTAATCCGCGTGCCGATCTGCGACATGACTTCATTGTCGATGCCAGAGGGGCGCTGATCGACCACCAGCAGCGTGACAAAATACTTGCGCATCTCGCGGGCAATGGTGCCAAAAATTGTTTGTTTTGCGGTGGCTGGGTCTAAAAAGCGGTGGGCTTCTTCGATGGTGATCACCAGTGGTTGAGGTCGATCGCTGGGGTTCTTATTTTGTAAAAACCGATCGGCTTTTTTGACGTAGCTAGCATGGATGCGGCGGGCAATGACGTTGGTCGCTAGCATGTAAGAGAGCATGTTGGATTGAGAGCCAAACTCAATCACAATATGCTTGCCCGCATCAATGGTGTCTAAAATCTGACCGACGTAGTTGTGGGGGCAAGCACTGCGGATATACTTAAGCTCGGTCAAGCGGTTCAGCTTACGCTGCAGCGCCATAATCGAAGACTTGCTGCCCATCTTAGTTTCGCAAAACTCCTGAATCTCTTCGTTGGTCATCATCAGGAGTCGATTAATCCAAGATTTACCAAACTCATTGCGCAAAATGATGGCATTCTCCAGACTGGCCTCCGAGAGATTTAGCTCACGGCTAATCAGTGCCAGGTCTTCTACATCAATTTGGTCAAAGCTGATATACAGCTCCTGGGCATCGCGCACCCCCCGCCGTTTAGTCGCCTCTGGGTCCAGGGTAAAGATTTGCACCTGTCCTGGGAACAGCTGTCGTAGCCCCTTCACCGTACTAAATTGCTTGCCCTCGCTGACGGCCTCCCAGCCATATTCAGAGTGCATATCAAAGATCAGATTTACCGCTGCTCGCTTGCGAATAATGCCAGACAGCAGCAGCCGGGTCAGAAACGATTTACCCGTCCCCGATTTACCAAAGATGCCATTGCTGCGCTCCACAAACCGATCGAGGTCGATACAAATCGGCACGGCCATATCAATCGGCTGCCCAATCGCAAAATTGCGCCGATGGGGGTCATCTTCCCACCCAAACACCGCTCGAAAGTCTCGCTCACTGGCGTCATAGACCTGGCTAAAGTGCCCCGGAATCGTCTTCACCGGCAGCAGTTGAATCTGGGCACTGCTGTTGGCTTCGTAGGAAGCAAGACCGTTGGATTTTGGATTTTGGATTTTGGATTTTGGAGAGAGGTCGTCCTTCGCCCTTCGCCCTTCGCCTTTCGCCCTTCCCCCTTCTTCCTCCGGTGTAAACATCAGCATCGGGGTTAAGTCAATTGTGCCGTAGGTTCCACTCCCCGCAAGGACTTCTTGCAAAAACAAATTGCCAGGCTCGGGTGGGTTGGCAAGAATCCGCTGGCTGGCCGTCCCCAGGGCGACATCGGTGAGCATACAGAAAAATCGCGATCGCACCCCCTGCACCACCAAAAATTTAC
>JBCCRZ010000523.1:0-4861 GCA_039200855.1 Cyanobacteria bacterium P01_D01_bin.44
ACTCATGAATCGCATTCTCATCGCCGAGGACAATCCTCACATCGTCGATTTTCTCAGTACTGGGCTAAAGGCTCACGGATATAGCATTCTGGTCGCAAAAGACGGTCAGCAGGCGAGCCAGTTGGCCCACAGCGACGACTTTGATCTGATGGTGCTCGATCTGGGCCTGCCTGGCAAAGATGGACTGGCTGTCCTGAGAGAGCTGCGCGGTCAGGGCGACCCACTGCCCGTGATTGTGTTAACGGCTCGCGATGGCTTAGATGATACGGTTACAGCGCTAGAAGGCGGTGCTAATGACTACATGACAAAGCCGTTTCGGTTTGAGGAGTTGCTGGCTCGCATTAAGGTCCAGCTGCGCGATCGCACTGGGCTGCCATCTCAGTCTGAGACTTTGCTCAGAGTCGGCGATCTCTCGCTTAATCTGATTACGCGACAGGCGATGGTGAGCGATCGCCTGGTTGAGCTGTCAGCTCGTGAGTTTGTGCTCGCAGAGGTGCTGCTGAGGCACCCCATGCAGGTGATGAGCAAAGAGCAGCTGTTAGACCGGGTTTGGGGCTATGACTATGACCCTGGTTCAAACATCATCGAAGTTTATATTCGCCACCTGCGACGCAAGTTTGGTGATGGCTACATCGAAACGGTCAGAGGTATGGGCTATCGGTTACGAAGTCAGCAAATGTAGAGGATAAGCAGGGGGAACAAGGGGTGCAGTGGGATAGACGCCTGTAAGGGCAGCTCCCTAACGGTTAAAACTCATTTTAGGAAATGTCCTTGTCGGCGTTTGCGTAAGCGTTTGAATTGACTAAGCCCCCAAATCCGCCAACGCCAACCGAATCTGCTCTAAACGTCGACGGTTGACCCCCAGATCTGACTCCCCGAGCCGGGCAGCTGAGCGCACTTCGATGGTTTTGCTGTCGGCTGGGAAGTAAAACTCGGCGTCGTCTACAAAGCCCATCAGCTTGCTGGTGAACTCCACATAAACATAGTCGTCGGCTTGGTCGAGGAGCTGGGTGCGGGGCTGGTTTTGCAATACTTTGACCAGAGTGTCACGGGCGATGTCGCGGTCCTGGCTGTAGGTGAAGGGTGCGATCGCATGCTCAGCATCCTCAACCTGGCTAGAGACACAATTGGGTGACTCCGGGCAGGGGGCTAGCTTGCCCGCTTGCACCCCCAAATTATCGGGACGACTGCCTGCAAAGACGCCGCCCAAACCGGGCAACGTTGCCAAAGGCGCAGCCTCCACCGCCGGGACTGCCATCATCCACACCAGGCCCGCCAATATCAGCGAAAAAAAACGCATCACCATCATTCAATTCCCTCAAAAATATCTCTAACCAAAGTTTATAGCGATTTCCAATCATTATTGAACTCTTTCCCGTCTCCCCACCTCCCCACCTCCCACCGTGCGATAGCATAAGAGCGATCCTGTCTCCTCAAATGTATGCCCCGTTGGTTTAATACCGCCGGTCCTTGCAATCCAGCGCATCATTACATGCTCCCCGCTACAGAGCGTTTGCCCCAGGTCAAAGGCTTGATTGCAGAACATGGTTATTTCGTGATCCATGCCCCCCGACAGACGGGTAAAACAACGGCGATGTTGGCCTTGGCCCAGCAACTGACAGATAGTGGCGAGTATGCAGCTGTTTGGGTCTCGGCCGAGACAGCCGGTGCCTATTCTAGCCAGTCCGACATTGCCGAAATCACCTTTTTAGACGAACTCCGGGACGCAGCTTTGTCACTGCCAGAAGCCTTGCAGCCTCCCCCCTGGCCCGAGGCAGCGATTGGACGGCGAGTAGGCGCAGGGTTAAGGGCTTGGGCCAGCACAATCGCCCGTCCATTAGTGATCTTTATCGATGAGATTGATTCCCTGGAGGGCACCACCCTAATTTCTATCCTGCGACAGCTGCGGACAGGATATATTCATCGACCCAAATTTTTTCCCCAGTCGATTGCCCTGATTGGCCTTCGAGATGTTAGAGATTATAAAGTCGCAGCGGGAGGTAGTCAGAGACTAAATACGGCCAGCCCTTTTAATATCAAGGTTGAGTCTTTAACGCTGCGAGATTTTATGGCCAAAGAAGTTGCGATGCTTTATGCCCAACATACCCAAGATACGGGGCAACTTTTTACCGCTGAAGCCATTGAGAACACATATCGTCTCACCCAGGGCCAACCTTGGTTAGTCAATGCACTGGCTCGACAATTGGTCAAAGCACTGGTCTGTGATCCGGCGATCGCAATCACCGCTGAGCACGTCAATCAAGCCAAAGAAAGCCTGATCCAACGACAGGATACGCACATCGACAGCCTTGCAGAACGGCTACGTGAGCCCCGAGTGAAAGCAATTATTGAGCCCATACTGGCCGGTCGTGAACTGGGCAACATCTCCCCAGACGATCGTCAATATGTCGTAGATTTGGGCCTGGTAAAACGGGATCCCCAAGGCGGCTTTATCATTGCCAATCCGATCTATCGAGAAATCCTCCCGCGGGTATTGGCGAGAGGCCCCCAAGATAGTTTGCCAAGTATTCAACCCCTGTGGCTAACCCCAGAGGGGACCCTCAACGCGGAGAGATTGCTAGAGGCTTTTCTCTCATTTTGGCGACAGCATGGACAGCCTTTGTTAAATAGCGCCCCCTATGCAGAGATTGCGCCACATTTGGTGATGATGGCATTTTTACACCGGGTTGTGAATGGCGGGGGGCAATTAGAACGGGAATATGCTATTGGCAGCGATCGCATGGACCTTTGCCTGCGCTACGGCCAGGTCACCCTGGCGATGGAACTGAAGGTATGGCGCGAGGGCAGACCTGATCCTCTGAAGGTAGGACTGGCTCAGTTGGATAAGTATCTAGCGGAGCTTGGGTTAGCCCAGGGTTGGCTGGTGATATTTGACCAGCGACCCGGCTTGAGTGCGCTCTGCGATCGCACCCAAACAGAGGCCGCCACAACGCCTGGTGGCAGAGCGATCACGGTCATTCGAGGCTAAATGCTAGACTGGCGAACAAGCAAGCTTTGATCGGTCCCACGACATACACCCAAATCCAGCGACGCTATCCGATGAAGCGGTTTTAACAGGTTTACGCCTGGATATGAAAACGGTCTGGTAGCATTTCGGATAACAGCCAGCCAGGAGTGATCTGCCGTGAAACAGTTACAAAACTATATTGCCGGTGAATGGTGCCCGGCGGATACCGCCGACGCCCTGGAGGTGATCAACCCGGCCACAGGGGATGTGATGGCCGAGGTGCCCCTATCGTCAGGGAGCGAACTGGATCGGGCTGCGACTGCTGCAGCCACCGCATTCAAATCGTGGCGACGAGTACCCCCCACAGAACGAGTTCAGTACCTTTTCAAGCTTAAAGGTCTGTTAGAAAGCTATCGCGATGACCTAGCTCAAATTGTCACCCTGGAGTGTGGCAAAACCCTGGCCGAGTCCAAAGGTGAGCTGCAAAGGGCGATCGAAAACGTAGACGTGGCCTGCGGCATTCCCACGCTCATGCAGGGCATCAACTCAGAGGACATCGCTCGCGGCATTGATGAGATCATGATTCGTCAGCCGCTGGGGGTGGTGGGGGTGATTGCGCCGTTCAACTTTCCAGCGATGATTCCGTTTTGGTTCTTTCCGTATGCGATCGCCTGTGGCAACACCTGCATCCTCAAACCGTCTGAGAAAGTCCCCCTGACGATGCAGCGGATCATGGAACTGATCGCCCAAACCGGTCTGCCTGCTGGGGTCGTCAACCTAGTCAACGGCAGTAAGACAGTCGTCGATGCTCTGCTCGAGCACCCCACTATTCGAGCGATCAGCTTTGTGGGCTCCAGCCCCGTCGCGCAGTATGTTTATCGCCAGGCCGCCACCCACGGTAAGCGGGTACAGTGTCAGGGGGGTGCCAAAAACCCGGTGGTGATTTTACCCGATGCCGATCTAGAGATGACCACACGTATTGTCGCCGATAGCGCCTTTGGCTGTGCTGGGCAGCGCTGTTTGGCCGCCTCGCTGGCGATTACAGTAGGCTCGGTCAAGGCGGATTTTGTAGATGCGATCGCAGCTGCAGCCCAGCAAAGAACCGTGGGGTTTGGCTTAGACGAGGGGGTGCAAATGGGAGCCGTAATCAATCATCAGAGCTGCGATCGCATTGAGGGCCTCATTCAAACTGGCCTAGATGAAGGCGGCACCCTTTTGGTAGATGGCCGCAACCCTCAAATTTCTGGCTACGACAACGGCAGCTTTGTCCGCCCCACCCTATTGCAAGACATTCCCTTAGAGGGCACAGTCGCCACCACCGAAATCTTTGGCCCCGTTTTAGGAATGCTCCACGCAGACACCTTAGACGACGCCATTACCCTGGTCAACCAAAGCCGCTGGGGCAACATGGCCTGCCTATTTACCAACTCCGGAGCCGCCGCCCGCAAATTTCGCTATGACACAAACGCAGGCAACATTGGCATTAACATTGGCGTCGCCGCCCCCATGGCCTTCTTCCCTTTCAGCGGCTGGAAAGAAAGCTTTTACGGCGACCTCCACGGACAGGGTGCCCACGCAGTCGAGTTTTTTACCCAAACCAAAGTCATCGTCGAACGCTGGCCCAAAGAATGGACCCGCCAGTTTTAACGCCCCCCACTATCCAACTCGCCTAGCTCTCTCCCCCTGCCTCCCCATCTCCCCTGCCCCCAATGTCTCTCCGCCTATCCCTCCTTGTGTCCCTTCTTGCCACCGCGGCCTGTACAAACAAGCCCCCAAAGCTGCCCGCTGACCTCGATCCGCTCGGCAAGCAGTGCTATCAAGAAATCCTCAAAGTCATGGGCGAAGGAACCCCCCAGTTAGAGGCCCCCACCCCCTTGGAAGACGGCACCTACC
>JBCCRZ010000524.1:0-4849 GCA_039200855.1 Cyanobacteria bacterium P01_D01_bin.44
CAGCACGCCAACAATTCAAGGCTACATTTTTTTCTAGCCGCTGCATCAGATCAAAAAATCTATAAGGACAATTTTGCAGCTCAACATATTTCTTCAGGTCATGCATCATCTCTGGTGTGAGCTCGTGATGATGAAGTCCAGGATCAAATGGATTGGCATTCATTAAAGGAACAAGTTCACGGGCGTACCAAAATCGCATTTCTTGCTGTGATTGAATCACAGCTTCTTTCATTTCCGGCAAAGTTAACTTTTGCGAAATAAGTTCTAATAATTTAGATGGGTCAGCTTTATTTTGCTGGGCTTCTATTTTCCTAGCATAAAGGGAAGTCAGTGCTGCTGGAATACCTGAGCACTTATTATCTTCAGTACTTTTTTGATTCTTAAAAGGGGATTTTTCAAATCTCAGGGCCGAGAGCGTGTAAGCATCTCTAACGACTTGAGGCCCTTTAGTTTCTATAATTCTGGCAATGGGAGCAGGATTATCACCATAGGGACAAGTGTTATCAGTAGCCTTCGTACGAGAACATAGATGTCTGGATATCGTACGGTACTCTTCAAACTCAGGAAGATGATCGTTACCTGGCACTGACTTCCATGAGTAAGTGGGATAGTCTTTCAGGCTATTTTCTGTCTGAATAACCTCTGCCCATTTGTTGTCATTAACTTTGCAGAACTCAGACTTTTCTGGATGGATTTCATGGGAAAGTGCTAATGCCTTTTCATTTAGCTGGGAAGAAAAAGCTTGACTTGGGTGAAGTACAGTATCTGACGTGTAGTTCAACAAAATGCCATCCTTTTATAGTACAAATGCACCTGTTTGAATATTGAAATTTGCGGACCGGAATCATTTTATTCGCAAATTCGAGAATCTAAAGTTTTAATTTCATTACTTGTTCGTATCCTCTATAAAGTCTGCTTGAGCTTCAAGAGAACTTGTTCCGAAGTTAACTCCAAAGCCAGATGCAGTAATATTTCTAAAATTATGAGGTAGAGGAATGTTACTTAGTAAATTATTCATCGGAGACAGCGCCCAAAGAGATAAGAGTTGATTTTTGAGCCTGACTCAAGCCCTGCACATCTGTAATATTCATCCCCTTGTACGGGCTATCTGATTTGAGTTCTTGAAGCAATCGTCCCGTTTTAATCGCTGAGAGATGAATGATACCCGATTCGCCGCTACTTGCTAGAACTTGTCCATTGGGTTTAAACGCCAGTGAGGAAATAGGTTCAGAATGATTGCTGATTGTTTGAATACAAGTGCCCGTCTTAACCTCCCAAACCCTAATCGTTCTGTCCAGGCCGCCACTCGCAACAAGCTGACCGTCAGGGCTGAAAGTAACCGTTCTAATTTGCCCCTTATTGCCATCTGTGGCATTCATTTGATCAGTGTGTTTGTCCAGAGCGCGAAGACAGTGGCCGGTATTCACATCCCAGAGTTTGATCGTCTCATCATCACTGCCACTCGCCAGCATATTGCCAGCGGGATGAAAAGCCACTGACGTGACTTGATGGTCGTGTCCCTCAAGAGTGTGAAGGCAGTCTCCTGTGGTCGGATCCCAGAGCTTAATGCTGCGATCGGCACTCCCACTAGCCAGCACTGAACCAGCAGGACTCCAAGCTACGGACCAGACAAATTGGCTATGCTCTGCTAATGTCTTGGGACGCTGCTGTGTTTGCACATCCCAGATCATAATGGTTTCGTCTAAACTGCCGCTGGCTAGGGTCTGACCATCGGGGCTAAACGCCACCGACCAAACCCAATCGGTGTGATTTTCCAAGGTTTGCAAGCAGTCCCCAGTTTGAATATTCCAGAGCTTGATGGTTTTGTCGTCGCTGCCACTGGCCAGGGTCTGACCATCTGGAGACAGGGCAATGGTTCGCACCCGACCGCGATGGCCCTGAAACGATCGCTGGTATTGCTGTGATGGCACATCCCAGGATTGAACCCGAGAATCATCACTGCCCGCAAAAAGCGTTTGACCATTGGCACTAAACGCCAATGACCACAGCCCCCGACTGTTACCCCAAAGGGTTTTGCGGCATTGCCCCGTCTGGGTATCCCACAGTTTGATAGTTCTGTCGTCACTGCCGCTAGCCAAAATTTTCTGATTAGGACCAAAGGCCACTGACCAGACGCGAGTCGTGTGGGCTTCTATCGTCCTGAGACATTGTCCCGTTTTCGGATTCCAGAGCTTGATGGTTTTATCATTGCTGCCGCTGGCGAGTCGATCACCTTGGGAGCTGAAGCTCACTGACCGCACCCAATCACTGTGGCCTTTTAGGATTTGGGTACACTGGCCAATCTCAATATCCCAGATTTTTACAGATTTATCTGAGCTGCCACTAGCCAGGGTTTTACCGTCTGGAGCCCATGCGATGGAATGAATGCAGGCGTCACCATTGGTGAAACTCCGTATAGCTTGGCTAGTATTAAAATTCCACAACTGAATGACACCATCATCACTACCGCTGGCTAATACCTCCTCACCATAGGGATTACGACCAAAGGCAACAGTTCCAACCCAGCTTCTGTGCCCGGTTAGTCTTTGACTGGCACGACCTGTCCGCGTATCCCACAGTTTGACAAAGGTTTCATCTCCACCACTGGCTAGCAGGTCGTAGTCTGAGCTGAACGCGACTGAATATACCCGACTGCCAGTATCCAAAGATCGGATTAAGTCGCCGGTCTTCACATCCCACAATTTGATGGTTTTATCATGGCTGCCGGTGGCCAGTGTTTGTCCCCTCGCATCAAAGGCCACGGAGCGAATCCAGTCGGTATGTCCTTTTTGTTGCCAAATCTGCTCTTCTTTGATCGCATCCCACAGGGTAATTTCTCCGGTAGTATCTACAATTGCCAGAAAACGTCCATCCGGGCTGAAGGTAACCGAGAGATCTCCTCCCCATCCCTGAGGAAAGATGCAATTGATCAGGTGAGCTCCCGTGAAATTAATATCGCGTAGGCTAGCGTCAGTAAAATCAGCCCCTTGGATGACTCGATGACTTAAATCATGCCCCTGGAGAGCTGAAGGGGCAAGCTTTAGGAGCAACGTGATGAGGTTACCCGCTAGGTAATCAGCTTTAGAGTCGGCTGAATCTTGGATAGACATGAGAATATCTACCAGCCGTTTTTCGACAGCAGCACCATCCTGATTCGAGCGGAGCATCGGTACCATGAAGTCAAGGATGGCTTTTGAGAGGGGTAAACGGCCCAGCGTGCTTCTTAAAGACAACGACGGCTGTTGCGTTGTGAAAGTCTTGAGAGGGGCAATGGAAATCACCTCTCCCTGGCGATTAACCTCACGGCGAAAATAGATAGACCATTGGTAAACTTCAGTTGTTTTCGTGGTATCAACATGGGATTGTTGCTGGGCAATGTTCACAAAGTCATCAGATAAACATCCCAGCTCAGCTACAAATTTATAGGCCACAAAAAATTCGAGAAAAGAGCGATGGGCTGGGGTATATTCTCCATGCTCATTGCGAATGAGCATGGTCTGCCCCATCATGTCGTAGTGCCAATGGTCTAACTCCGTTTGGGAGTCCACAATGGGGCCAAAGAGTTGACGAATCTCATCCGGAAAGTCTCTGTAGCTGAGGCTCATTTGCCCCGTGGATAACATCTTCCAAGACAACTCACAGAGGAAATAAAGTTTGTCAGCCAGAGATGTAAACGTACGCGCTGAGTCAATATCGTCCGCCATTTTACGACGAATCGCGTAGAGGTAGATTTTCGCTAAGTCAATGGGATTGCCGGTTTCAATATCCGGTAAGGCATCTAAAATCAGCTCTACCATTAACGGGCGACGCGCTAGGCTCAAAAACTCAGGGCGAGCCATAAATTTCTCAGTTGTGGCTGACTCCGCTCGGGAATCAATCACTCGCCAAATCTGCTCATCGTCAAATTCCTCTAGTTCCAACACCTCAAATTGGGGGGATTCGGCTGTTAGCGCAGCGGTTGACGCCTGCAATTCAGCATTGAGTAAATCGCGTCCTGTCTTAGCGTCAGGAAAATGTTCGGTGCGGCAAGTTAGGATAACCTTTGAGCCAGGGACGACAACTTTAGCCAACTCCCAGAAGTTGTTGATCATGCTTTGATGATCAATCTTGGTTGCCATCTCGTCAAAACCGTCAAAAATCAGCAGGAGCTTGCCCATCCGATTGAGCTGCTCAAATACTGAGTAGTTGGGCAGTGAAATTTTGTGTTTGCGAAAAAAGAATTCCAAGAAAAGTGATTCAATGGTGGCGGCTTTAGTACAGTCTCGCAGAGGAATCAGTAAGGGTATTCGGGAGCGTTCTCCACCTCTTTCCTTGTGCTTCTTGTATTGCGCTAATGAAATCCAGGCGTAGTGAAGGGCGAACCAAGTTTTGCCAGTGCCGAATTCGCCTAGAACCGAGATATGTTCCTTGGCAGGATCTTCCAGCCACAGATTAATGTAGCTGTCGATCCAGCCTTCATCTTCACCATAGTGGCTGTAGCCAAGCGTTTCTTGAGTATTAGGATCAAACTCTGTTTTCTTACAAGCCAGGTGGATGTACTTTGAGAGGATGTCTTTATTACTGACAGTTTCCTCCAGCCACTCAAAATAGCTATCAAAGTTCACATCCTCATCAATCAGTTCATCAAAGGTGTAGCAATACAAGTCACCGTTATCAGGATTTTCCACTTCCCGACGGGCAACTTGGCTAACGCGTAGGGGCACCACGACCCACCCTTCGTCAGCATCGTGTTGATCAACCGCGCCACGCAAGGCCCTGACATGAGGTGCCTGTGCTTCACCTTCTATTCCATGAACCACAATCCGGTCAAACCCTCTGCGGGCTCTAACTCTCACAATCCACTCGAAGC
>JBCCRZ010000525.1:0-4843 GCA_039200855.1 Cyanobacteria bacterium P01_D01_bin.44
CGCTCCAGATAGCGCTGCACAGGGCCCTCGGTCAGAGCGACCGCGTCTGTTAATCACCCTGGGCGATGCGGCAGGTATCGGGCCAGAGGTAGTCCTCAAAGCCCTGGCACATAAAGACTGGGGGCAGCAAGCAGCGATCACCTTAGTGGGTCCCCAGGCGTTATTACACCAAACCTATCAACAGGTGGGCGGGGCGAACCCTGCGGAGTTCTCAATCATTGACGTGCTCCTATCGTCGGCAAATCTGGGGGAACTTAAGCCAGGGACAGGTAACGCTGCCAGTGGTGACCTCAGCTTTAGAACTTTGAAAACCGCGATCGCACAGACCCTGACAGATAAATATGATGCCATTGTGACTGCGCCAATCGCCAAATCAGCCTGGCTAGCCGCAGGGCATACCTATCCAGGTCAGACCGAGCTGCTGGCTGAGATGGCCGATGTTAGTCGCTACGGCATGCTATTTGTGGCTCGCTCGCCCCACTCGGGTTGGACACTGCGGACGCTATTGGCGACGACTCATATTCCTTTGCGGCAGGTGCCAGAGGCGCTTAACCCTGAGCTGATGACGCTCAAGCTAGAGCTGCTGTTAGATTGTCTGCGTCAGGACTTTGGGTTGGAGCAACCGAGGATTGCGATCGCAGGGCTCAACCCCCACAGTGGCGAGCAAGGTCAGCTGGGCCGTGAAGAAATTGACTGGCTGATTCCCTGGCTCAAACAGCAGCGCCAGCGGTTTCCCCAGGTGAAGCTCGACGGCCCCGTGCCGCCTGATACACTCTGGGTCGCCCCAGCACAGGCCTGGTATGACGGGAAATTTCAACGAGCCCATGACGGCTACCTGGCGCTGTATCACGACCAGGGGCTAATCCCAGTGAAGCTGCTTGCCTTTGACCGGGCGGTCAATACCACCATCGGATTGCCCTTTATCCGCACTTCTCCGGATCACGGCACCGCCTTTGACATCGCCGGTCAGGGGATTGCTCAACCAAACAGCATGATCGCGGCTATGGAGCTTGCTATTGAGCTGAGTTGTCAGCGGCTAAAGTCATCAAATGCTCACATTGGAACTTAGCCATCGCACTTTTATTCCCTAAATCAGGTGGCTGATTTCAAAGGGTTTTGTGTAAACTAATACAATTCTGCGCACAACTTCCCAAAGCTTGCGGGTCAGTAATTTTGACTAGATAGCCGCCTTTTACAGACCGGAGATACGTGTTCCAGCTCACAAAAATTACAATTTTTTTTATCTCCATCCCGGCAATCCCATTAGAAAATTAGGTGATAGTAGTCGTTTCACCCAAGGGATTTTTTTGTAAAATTGACTACAGATTTCACCTCATCCCAAATTTTTGCTCCGTCATAGGCCGCATCCAGTTTGAAAACTTGAGTTTTTCCCGTAGGGCAACCTACGGATCTGAATGTGGTCAAGATTTAAATACACGTTTATCAGGATTTGTCAGCCATGCTTCAAGCCATCAACTATTCCATCGGCTCAATTCAGGATGAGGCCAGAGAGCTGGTGCACCAGGGTTTAGTCAGCCGTCAGCAGCCCATTTATACGCTATGTAAGTACATCCCAGCTCGTGAATGGACCTGGGTTGAAGATCAGCTTGAGGAAAATGGCTTTTTGCTGCGCGATCGCATCAGCGACCTGATGGGTCGTGAGGACTGGGACAACGATTAAATTTCTCTCTGATACATCTCCAGCTAGTACTGCGTCAAGCTTAAAAATTCGGTTAGGGAAGGTGAGGTGGTGAGATGGTGTTAAAGGTTATTCAGGTGTTCACCTATTCACCAGCGCAGCGCACTCGCCTATTCACCAGCGCAGCGCACTGACCACCTCACCACCAAACCCGAATATTTAACTTTGACAGACAACTCAAACTCAAAATAGGGCGAGCTGTTCGGGGGGCTGGGTGAGCTGATCCCAGGGCAACGGCGGCACCGCAACTTTGGCTTGCTCTAAAAGGGTTTGTACATGTTTTGCGATCGCAGGGGACTCTGCCTCAATGGGGCAGTGTACAAAAAAATAAATCTCGGTCCCTTTGGCAAGCCACTGACCCATCAGATCAACCCATTGGCTCAGGTATTCCTGGTTTCGCGACAGCTGAGGATGGCTGATGTAGCGCACCAGGGTAAACGGGGCTGTCACCATGGGCTGCATCGGCACGTTAGGTTTGCGACGTTCAGATTTGAGCTGCGGATCATTCGCAGCATCCTCCCATTCGTACATGGTGCGCGTGTCAAGGAGCACTCGACCGACCCCCAAACGCATCAGCAATGCATTGAGCTGGGTGGCATGGGGCGGCTTAAACCAGTCTAGGTGCCTGACTTCAACCGCCAGAGGGGCGACCTCTCTGGGCCAGGCTGATAAGAAATCTGCCAGGTCTTGAAAATGGGTGGGCGCATACCCTGGGGGCAACTGTGCAAAAATTGGCCCTAGCCGAGTACCGAGCCCCTGCATGAGGGTGAGAAAGTCTAGCGCGGTTGGCAGGTGAGGCATCAGCAGACCGTCGTGGGTCACTGAGCGCGGCAACTTAGGACAAAAGCGAAAGGTCTCGGGGGTTTCGGTCGCCCAGCGAGCCACGGTCTCAGGGGTAGGCGTGTGGTAAAAGGTAGTGTTGCCCTCCACGGTAGTCATGCGCTCGCCATAGAGGCGCAAAAAATTGGCCGGGCGGCTGCCCTTTGGATAAAAATTGCCCAGCCATTCTTTATAGGCCCAGACAGCGCAGCCGATGCGAAATTTTAGGTCTTGGTCTGCCATATTGCCCCTGGTTAAAGATGCCTGCTCTTTATTTTGGGTGATTTTTACAGGGTTAACACAGGGGGGGGATGATCCGGTCAATTGCGATCGCGGCTGCCGTGGGCGCACGCCGTGACGCCCCCACGAGATCTTGGCCATGCCTAATCAACCCTGCATCCCCTGCTTTCCTCTTTCCCCCTTCACCCTTCCCCTTCACCCCTTTACAATACAAACAGAAACCCTTCATCCCAAAATCCTCCTCCATCGTGTTTAGCAAAATCCCGCCCGACTGGCAGCTGAGCGAAAATCTGGTCACCTCAGAGTCTGCTTTTTTGAACCGCCGTAAATTTATGAAAGCCATGATTGGCGCTGGCATAGGAGTCTCCATGGCAGGCTGCTACAAGCGTCCTCTCACCTCTAAAGGCATTGCAGAGCTGAGCGCCACCTACGGTGAACCGATTAAAGGATTTAAGCAAAATGAGAACTTTATAGACGTTGGTCGCCCGGTGACAGACCAGCAGTTTGCCAGCCGCTTTAATAACTACTACGAGTTTGGATTGACCAAAAACATCTGGCCCAAGGCCCAAAAGCTGCCCACCGATCCTTGGACGTTAGAAGTCTCTGGCCTGGTCAAGAATCCTCAGACCTACGACCAGGATGATTTGCTCAAGGCATTTCCCTTAGAAGAGCGGATTTATCGCTTTCGCTGCGTTGAAGCCTGGGCAATGGTAGTGCCCTGGTTAGGGTTTCCGATGTACAAACTGATGGAAGCAGTTGAGCCGACCTCAGAAGCCAAGTTTGTCAGATTTGAATCGTTTTTTGACCCCAAAATTACCGAAGGCCCAAAGGTCTCGTTTTCTCGACTGCCCTGGCCTTACCATGAAGGCCTGCGCATAGACGAAATGGCGAATGAATTGGCCTTTTTTGCAGTGGGGATTTATGGTCGTACACTACCCAAGCAGCACGGTGCGCCAATCCGCATGGTGGTGCCCTGGAAGTATGGCTTTAAGGGGGGCAAGTCCATTGTCAAAATTGAGTTTCTCAAAGAGCAACCCACCACTTATTGGAATACCATTGCACCCAACGAATATAAGTTTGAAGCCAATGTAGAACCCGATGTGCCCCATCCCCGCTGGTCGCAAAGACAGGAGCGCATCGTCGGGGCGGGTAACAACTGGGATTGGGATAAACAACCGACCCTGCTCTACAACGGTTACGGTGACTACGTTGCCGATTTATATAGTTAAGCAATTATAGTTAGGCAATTATCAGGTGATTTCCATGCATATTGCCGACCCAGATGCCATTAATACGATTTTTGCCTTTCCGTACCACGGTCTTCGCATCGAGATCACCACAACCCATCATCAAGGGCGGATCGTCTATACGGCCTGGGTCGATTACACCACCGGCAGCGCCGTTGCTGTCCCCAAAGCCTATTCTCGCGAAGAGGCCATTCGACGCGCCAAGAAGTGGGCGCGACAGCGATTCCACTGGCCAGATTAGGAAACGTCGGCCTTCTCACACCCCCAAAAGCGCTCGATTCATTCGCTCTACAGGGTCATTAAATGGAAAGTTTCCCGTTAAAGAACCTGCCCAGGGCCATTAAACGGAAAGTTTCCGCATACTAAATTGTTAGCCATCAAATCTTGAATTTGGCTTCTCCAATCAAATGACCCTATGAAATGTACGAAAAAGCAAGCCGAGCGAATTGAACAGTTACTGGACGAGTTGGGAGTTTACTACGTCTCTCCAGTTGAATTCAAAGAGGGTGTTATTTATGTTCATACTGACACCTTGAGCGAGATAAAAGAGTTCAACGCTGCAATGGACATAATTCTTCAGATAGAGGCTTTGGATACAACTCAAGATTCAGATGATTTATTCGAAGCTGTGCAAGAGATTCTCCTCGAACAGTTCTGATTTGGCGGTTGCAGTTCAGATTAAAGAATTCACTGGACACAGTAGGGCAAACGCATCTTAAATTTGTGGATGAGTCGCTGTCGGCATAGGGTTATGAGGATCCCCCACCCCGATAGCGACTCATGAAACTGAAGCCCAAGCAGAGTATTGCCGAGCATTTTGAGAACGTCGTAGATCCCA
>JBCCRZ010000526.1:0-4842 GCA_039200855.1 Cyanobacteria bacterium P01_D01_bin.44
CTCTACCTCCCTTACGCCGTACACTTCACCAGCGATACCCCAAGCCGGTCGCGCACCAGGCACATCGTATCTACGAGTTTGTCCATCTCTTCTTGGGTGTGCAAGACATTAGCGGTGATGCGCAGGCGCGGTCTGGCAATAAACCAAATTGGCGAGACCCACAGGCCAAATTCTTCCATGAGGCAGCGGGCAAAAGCCTTGGGCTCTAGCTCCTCAGGCAAAATGACTGGAATCACGTTGGTTTCACCAATGGCGTCAAAGCCAGCATCCAGCAGGCGCGATCGCAAATAGCGGGTATTGGCTTGCAGCTTCTGCACCTTTTCTGGGTGTTTGCGTACCTGGCGAATGCTCTCCAGCGCAGCCGCCGTCACCGGGGGCGGTAGCGAAATTGTCCCAATCGAGGTGGGGGAGACATCGAGTAGATCGATTAGCTCCCAGTTAAAGGCGCTGATAGCGGCCCCAGCTGAGCCCGCAAACTTAGAAAAGGTGGTCATGATCAGCGGCACGATGCCTCGATCCAGCACCGACTGAGGGGTGATGCCAAAGTGGTCGTAAATGCCTTCCCCTTTGGGACCAATGGCACCGCTGGCGTGGGCTTCATCCATCACCACAACACTGCCCGGATAATCTTCCATAATGTCGAGCATCTGGGGCAGTGGCACCACGTCACCATCCATCGAAAAGACAGCGTCGGAGATCACCATAATCCGATCGTCGGGTCGGGCATAGCGCTTGAGCTTGCGGGCCAGATCATCCATATCGCAGTGACGATAGGCCTTAACCCGCACTTTAGGACTGTGGCCAAACAGCTTACCCGAGCGGTTGCTGGCATTGGAAACTGCGGAGATAATGCAGCCATGATTGAGAACATCTGTAAAGATCAGCGTCTCTCGGGTATGGCGAAAGCCGGGTACCGGCACAGCCAAATGACAAAACCCATCCATCAGGGCCTGCAGGGCCATCCAAGCATTCAAGAAAAGATGGGTATGGGGCAAATGCTTAAATTCAGAAATCTCTTGCTCTAGCTGGCGATGTAGGTCAATGCGGCCACTGAGTACCGAGCAGGAGCTGTTGGAGGTGCCGTATTGCATGATGGCATCAATAGCCGCTTGCTTGACCGGCTCTGCTTGGGCCATGCCAAGCACATCGTTGGTGCAAAAGGTCAAAACCTGATGACGTCGACCCGTGGCCGCTTCTTCAATTTCGATCCGATTACCGTGCTTTTGATGACAGATAAATTTGTCTGGATACAGACCACTGCCATGCAAATGATGCATGTAGTCATTAACGACTTCCACAATTCACTCCTTTCACCTAGGGTTTAAACCGATCTCAGATAAAGTGCGACGCCCTTGAGTCTGCGAGTGCAAGACTTGAGCTGACTGTTGCACAAACGTTTCATACTGCCTGACGGTGACCCGCTGCAGGGCAATAATCGCCGGATTTACCTCAACATAATCCCGATCAGGGTTAGCGAGGTAGTTGCGCTGCTCGCTCTCCATCATGTCTACGTCCTGGTGGAGGAACTTAAGAAACACCTGATGGAGCACGAGCTTTTCAAGCAGGTTACCAATGTAACCCTGCAGTAGCCATGAAGGGAGTGGCAGTTTTAAAAACAGCATGGAGAAAGACTGGGTGAGCGCTGGGCCGACAGGCTGACGCATCAGGTACAGCGAAGAAACGCCTTCGAGGGTGCTGTGATAGTGGGGATATTGGTAGTTAATCGAGACCGTACGGGTGCTGACGCCGCCGGTTTGGTCGCCCTTTTGGGCCAGCCCTAGCAACTTGGTCAAAACGCCCTGGTAAGACACCTGATAATCGGCTTGGACAGAGGAGTCTGTTTGTTGCAAGTTCAGCAAGATGGGGTCAAACCAACCCTGGAGCTGCTTGTGCAAAAAGCCGTGAAAGACATCCATGGCATTTTCGTTGCAAATCGAAAAATGGGACTGGAAACGCCCCGGAATCCTTACCATAAACCAATCAGGATTGCCATACTCTGCAACCTTGGGCAAAGGCTGTTGATGGGCTAAACTTGCCGCTCCTGGAAAAAGCCAAATCAGTCCGTATTTTTCTTGGACGGCGTAGCTGCGGGCCTGGGCACAGGGTAGCTTTTGCTCAGGGGGAAAGTAGGGAATGCTGACGCAGCGCCCCTCGCCGTTAAACGCCCAGCCGTGGTACGGACAAACTAAGTTTTTGTCATGGACTTCCCCCTTATGCAGCTCAACGCCCTTGTGGGGACATGCGTTTTCTAGGGCATGGGGTTGGCCAGCGTGGTCTCGATAGAGGGCAACGGTTGTCTGCCAAACGGTCACGGGTACGATCTGGCCCGGCTTGAGCTGATGCCCCCATAGGGCTGGATACCAGTAGTTAGGGTTTATACCGACTTCTCGAACCCGCCTTTCGATGGGCTGACCTTGCAAAACAGGAGCTGATTCCATAAATAGCGTTAATTTTCGCAGCAAAATTCATTGAAAGCTCACTGTATGTAAGCAGTATGAGATTTTGCTGAACGTTTTTTAGGCGACATCTAAACACTGATAGGATATTAACATTTATTTACTTTGCCGGATAATCTGGGTAATAACGTTGATATTCCAAGGTATCGCATTACCGGCGATGTCTAGTGATGTGGCAGCTAACGATGTGGCCAAGGCGTCAATCCCCGGTTATGTGGCCAAGGCTAGACTACCTGAACGATCTGTAAACCTCGTCCACATCCAGACCTGTAGTTTGCCCTACGGGAAAAACTCAAGTAACCGGATGTGGTTCATCAACGTATGTCCCCTGTACATGTCCCCTGTATATGTCCCCTGTGAATCCTGCGTCACCTAAATCATCTTCTCGCCTAATTCCATCTCGTCAATATTTAATTATTCTCGTTGTTTTAATATTCGCTGGGGCGCTATCGAGCGCAGCGGGCACCATTGTGGCCCCGGTGTTTCCAGAGGTCATTGAGCAGTTCCAGGTAACGGCTCAGTGGGCGGGGCTGCTGGTGAGTATGCACACCCTAACCACGGCGTTGGCGAGCCCCGTTTTGGGTCTCCTGGCCAATCGTCTGGGGGGGCGCTCGGTGCTGTTGTTGGCGCTGGTCGCCTACGCTCTATTTGGGGTGATGGGTGCCTTTAGCCAGGGGCCAGGGGCGATGTTGCTGTCTCGGGCATTGGTGGGGGTCGCCAGTGGGGGGATTGCCGCTGGCAGTCTGGGGCTGATCAGTAACTTATATGATGGCGATGCCCGCTCTCGGATCATGGGCTATGCTGCCAGCATCCTGTCTACCGCGACGATGGTTTTTCCGCTGATCGGGGGGGCGCTAGGGTTGCTGGGCTGGCGCTGGGCCTTTGCATTATATGGGCTGGGGTTGCCAGTGGCGCTGGCTACCCTGATGTTGCCCCGACGGCGATTAAGGCGAGCCAATGCGGTCGATTTGAGCCAGACCAAAGGCCTTCGTCAAACCCTGCGGCGACCCAACGTGATGCTGCTGTGTTTGGCCCTGGCGATGGTGTCGGCGATTTTTTATATCGTCGTGGTTTATGTGCCGATCTATCTTAAGTCAGAAATCGGGGCGAGTACGTTGCTCAACGGCGTCGTGCTGGCGTCTCGGGCGGTGGGTGCTGCGGTGATTTCGGCGGTGGGGGCAAGCCGATTGGCCAAACTGTTGGGGGCGAATCGTGCGATCGCACTGGGTTTCTTACTCATGGCTTTTTCCCTGGCGACGATTCCCTTTTTGCTCACCTCGGCCACTATCTTACTGGCCGCCTTAATCTTTGGCCTGGGGTTTGGCATTGTCATGCCTAACTTTTATAGCTCGCTGGCCGACTGGTCACCGGATGCGGTGCGACCTGGGGTCCTGGCGATTGGCACCGGGTGTGCCTCATTGGGGCAATTTGCGTCGCCACTGTTTTTTGGCCCCATTTGGGAATCCGCCGGGGTCGGGGTGTTTTATACAGGAGCTGGGGTTGCCTTGGTAATGGGCCTTGCGATTGGGCTGCTCAGCGAAATAAAACGCTAGATTATGGTTGTCCTAATTTTGGGTGTCCTAATAGTCAAAGTAGTGTCCTAGAGCCTATCCAGATCCTTGTAGATGAACAAGTTGACTCAGTTTTTACAGCGGTGGTCAGTGCCGCTCTTGCTCAGCGCCGTGGCGCTACGGCAAATTTTGATGGTGAATACAGCCGCCCTCAGCCCCTGGCACGGAGGCGGCTTTGGCATGTTTGCCTCGATTGATCGTGACGAACGGCGGATTGTGTCGATTAACGCGATCGACTGTCAGGACAATGTGCTGGCGGTTGATCTGGCGACGCCAGCCAACCTACTTAGCGAGTCAGACCTGACTCATTTGAGGACGGTGCCAGCAGAGACATTATTGCAGCGCACAGCTCAGCAAATTTTGGCATCGCGGTTGCAGCAGAGCGGCCAAGGCAAGGCGGTTTACTATGCTTTGCAACCCTCTGAGACAGATCCGGCCTCTTGCTTGCAGCAAGTTCAAATCCAGGTTTGGCGGGTCCATCATCAACGGAGGACAAATCAGACCTGGTATGAGCCGGTGACTCGACGGGTGGAGGTGAGCCAGTGATTAAGCCATCTGGGTTATGGGCCTTACTGCATCTGGCCCGCTCGCGCTATCGAGGTCACTCAATCCTCTCACGATTGCTAAGTATCCCGCGAACGCGGCTGCTGCTGGGGCTGACGCTCATATTGGTCTTGCTCCACAGCATTGATGACTTTATGTGGACGACGCTGCCAGTCCGGTTGCTGGCGGTGGCGATGTTGGTTTTGCCCCGAGGGATCAGGTCTCGGTGGGCCTGGCTCGGGCTGGCAACATTATTGGGGGGACATACGGTA